>CACZSJ010000125.1 GCA_902783825.1 Oscillospiraceae bacterium
CCAAAGAACAGATCATTGGGATCAAGCAATCCGGTCAAGCCGATGACGACACAAATGATCCCAAGGGCGAGAAAGCTTTTTTTCATTTCATTTTTCACCTGGATCACCTCATCAACGGGGATTGACTGCAGTAAAACAGTACCATTCGTCTTCAAAATCCTGAGACACGATATGCAGGCCTGCCTGTTCTATGGCGGCGCGGACTTCCTCCTGCCTGCCCTCCAGAATGCCGGAACTGATAAAAACACCGTCCGGTGCCAGGAAGTCCTTTGCAAACCCACACAGGGGAATGATCACATCCGCAACGATGTTGGCCAGCACCAGTTGATAGCCACCGCCGAAATGCCGACGGAGCGAAGCGTCGGCGAGGATATCTCCGGCGCAGGCCTGCAGACGATCCGTTCCGATGTCGTTGAGAGCCGCATTGGCCCTCACCACGTCCGGTGCTTTGGGGTCGATGTCGCAGGCAAGACAGGACTCCGCTCCCAGCAGCAGCGCACCGATCCCCAGGATTCCGCTGCCGCAGCCCAAATCCAGCACCCGATAGCCGGGCTGTACTTCACGCTCCAGTGCGGCCAGACACAGGCGAGTGGTGGCATGGCTTCCGGTTCCGAAGATCAAACCGGGATCCAGGCGCAGAGGGAGGCGAGCACCCTCCGGAATCGGCTCCCACTCGGGGACGATCACCAATTTGTCGCCAACGGAGATGGGTTTATAGAATTCCCGCCAGTTGTTTTCCCAGTCGCTGTCTTCTACATAGGAAATCTGGATCGGTCCGTAGGCCGCCTGAATTTGCCGCAGCGAATCCTGTCCCGCAGCGTCATCGGTCAGATAGCATTTGATCCGACTGAGGCCGGCGAATTTCTCGGACAGTTCTTGATCCACATAGTCCCAATACTGCCGATTGTTTTCCAGAAAATTCTGAAAATCCTCCTCGTCTTCTATGACAAAACCGCCAACGCCCATGGCGCTCATTTCTTCGCAGCGGAGATCCAGCGCCTCACGCGGCGTATCAACGATTACCTCGATATATCGCATATTAGCCCTCCTTGGAGTTTGCTGAACAGAGACCAGGGCTCACAGCCCGGGGGAGAGACACGGCAGCACAGCGTCTTGCCGTCCCCGGGATGAGAGAAGCACAGCTGCTCTGACCAGAGGGACAGTGGATAGTCACGGTGCGTGCTTCCATATTTTATGTCGCCCAGAAGAGGCAGGCCGCGGGATGCAAACTGCACGCGGATTTGATGGGAGCGGCCGGTCAGCAGCCGGATCCGGACAAGACTCAGCTCCGGGGTCTGCTGAAGTGTTTCGTACTGGAGCCTCGCCTCCCGGACGCCTTTGCGCATCCGCTGGACGACGTAGCTTTTGTTCTTTGCAGCGTCCCGGAAAAGCAGATCGTGCAGCTCGCCTTCTGCTTGGGTTTTTCCTGCAACAACGGCCAAATAGTGCTTTTCCAGATGCCCGCTGCGAATTTGCTCGGACAGTGCCGCGGCGCTCTCCCGACTTTTGGCAAAGACCATCAGGCCGCCAACAGGCTGATCCAGCCTGTGCACCACAAAGAGGGGAGTGGAAGGAACGCCCTGCTGCAATCGTGCGATCAGGCCGTCTCCTTCGGAGGAAATGCCGGCTGGCTTGAGACACAGAAGAATCTGCTCGTCTTCATAGAGTATTCTGCTTTGCATAGCATCACCGACTTGATTATACTCGATATACGGTGTTTCTGCAATCGCCATTTGCATAGGGACACAGAGAGACAGTCCTCTGTGTTTTGGCATGTTGCCCAATTGATTGCGGCCTTTCTCTATGTTATAGTGTTGCGTGGTATTGGAATAGGAGGGATTTTCCTGCAAGTTGTGGATGTGATAGCTTTGCTGGGAGGCGTGGCCCTGTTTCTTTTCGGAATGTCGCTGATGGGTGAGGGCCTGAAACGCGTGGCCGGCAGCAGAATGGAAATGATTCTATACCGCTTGTCCGGCACCCCTGTGCGCGGCGTGCTGCTGGGCACGGCGGTTACGGCGGTGATTCAGTCTTCATCGGCCACCTCTGCTATGGTGGTGGGCTTTGTGAACTCCGGGATGATGAAGCTGGGACAGGCCATTTCTGTGATCCATGGCGCTTTGATCGGCACCAGCATTACGGGCTGGATCGTCAGCTTGTCCAGTCTGGAGGGGACGGGCTGGGTTTCCCTGCTGTCCACATCAAGCCTGTCTGCAATGGTTGCGGTTGTGGGCATCGGCCTGCGCATGTTTTCCAAAAAACAGCGCAGCCGCCATACGGGAGATATTATGCTGGGCTTTGCCGTGCTGATGTTCGGGATGCAGCACATGAGCGGCGCGGTTTCGCCCTTGCGGGAAAGCCCCCAGTTCTTGCGTCTGCTTACCGCTTTTTCCCATCCGGTTTTGGGAATTTTATTCGGCGCTGCCTTCACCAGTATTCTGCAAAGCGCCTCTGCCGCGGTGGGTATCCTGCAGGCACTGTCCATGACGGGAGCCGTGACCTTCTCTGTGGCGCTGCCTATTATTCTCGGCATTGCCATTGGCTCCTCAGTGCCGGTGCTGCTTTCCGCGCTGGGCGCCAAGGTGGACGGTCGCCGGGCTGCGTTTTCCTATCTGATTATCGAGGTCTTGGGTGTTTTGATTCTGGGGCTGCTTTACTATGTCCTGGATATGGCTTTGCATTTTGATTTTGACAATCGGATCATGACCACAGTCAGCATTGCCGCGGTCAACACGGTATTTCGCATGGCTACGGCGTTGCTGCTGGTTCCATTCCAGAAGCCGATGATTCGGCTTGTGTCGGGGTTGGTTCGTGAGAGCGAGAAAGAGCGCGCGGCCGCCGGGGAGTTGGATCGGCTGGACGAACGATTCCTGCGCTATCCGGCACTGGCGGTGGAGCAAAGCCGTTTAACGGTGAATTTCATGGCGAAGACTGCCCGCAGCAATCTGCTGTTTGCCATGGGACTGATGGAACAATTCAGCGAAGAGGGCTATGCCCAGGTGGAAAAGACAGAGGATCTGGTGGACCGCTATGAGGACTCCCTGGGAACTTATCTGGTGAAGCTGAATACCCAGGAACTGGACATGGCGCAAAACCAAAGTCTGTCCAAGTTTCTCCACACGCTCAGTGATTTTGAGCGAATCAGCGACCATGCCATGAACCTGGCGGAGGCGGCCCGGGAGATCCATGAAAAGAAGGTTCATTTTTCGCCCCAGGGCGAGAAGGAGCTGGCAACCTTGTCCGCCGCTTTGCGGGAGATTCTGGACATGTCGATAGAGGCTTTTGTACAGGATGATATCAACACGGCATATCAGGTGGAGCCCCTGGAGGAGTGGATCGACACCCTTTGTGATGAGATGAAAACGCGGCATGTGGA
>CACZSJ010000126.1 GCA_902783825.1 Oscillospiraceae bacterium
AGCAGCTGACCCGGAATCAGCGTACGCGGCAGACCGTCGGCGGCGGCAGTCTCGCCCAGCAGACGGCGGGCTTCCTTGCCCAGGCGGGCGGTCAGCAGGCCCGCGGCCAGGGTGGCCAGGGAGCCGAAAAAAATGTCGAACACGTTGCCGGTGATCAGATTGGCCAAAAAACAGCCCACATACAAGCCCCAGGCGGTGCAGGGGAAAAAGTAGGGCAGGATGCACAGGACCTCAGAGATTCGAAGTTGTACCGCGCCGTAGCTGATGGGCGCCAGGGCGATGGTCAACACGGCGTAGGCTGCGCCCACCAGGGCAGCCACGGCGATCTTGTGTGCGGAAAAGATTTGCTGATTCATAAGGATCCCTCCATTTTTTATTCAGGCGGAATGGAGAGATCCGGCCGACAGGCGGCCAAGAGCGGGCTTACGCCCGCGCCCATTTTTTATCCGGCTCCATTCAGCCGCAGCAGGGTGTGGAAACCTGCTGATATCCGATTTCAGTCCGCCTCCGGCGGAAGGGCCTGACCGCTGCGCCGGGCCAAAGAGAATTCGCAGCCGCAGTAGAGCTGCCGATAGAGGTCATATTCCTCAGCCAGCTCCGTGGCTCGCATCTCCCGCCCCTGTTTCTTGAAGTCTGAAGGCAGCCAGACTGCCCCGGCTTCCCGGGCAGCTTCCTCTCCCAGACGGTTGAGGAGCACCGCGTCCTTGTGGCGGGAAAGGCTCAGGGTAGTGCAGAAATAATCGAAACCGCGCTGGGCGGCCAGGCGGGCTGTCTCTCGCAGCCGCAGTCGAAAGCAGGGCTCACAGCGCCTGCCGCCTTCCGGCTCTTCCTCCAGCCCTTGGACGACTGCGGCGTATTCCTCGTGCCGCCAGGGAAGCGTCAGGACGGAGACGCGGTCCTGCAGGCCCATGGCTCGCAACAGCGCCAGCAGGGTCTGATAGCGCCGTTCAAATTCCGCCTCCGGATAGAGATTGGGGTTATACCACAGAAGGGTCACGTCAAAATAGGGACAGAGGTATTCCAGCACGGCGCTGGAACACACGCCGCAGCAGCAGTGCAGCAGCAGGCGGGGCCGTTTGCCCTCCAGTCCCTGCAGGAGCCGATCCAGCTCCCGCTGATAGTTTCTCCGGTTCATGGCCGCAGTATAGCACAGGGAGAGAGAAAAAGCCACCCTATTTTTTATAGGTGGAGGGGAGGCGTCAATTTTTGGGGAGACAGACGGTACGCAAGCTCTTGACGGCAGCGCGATCCTCATATATTATTGGGAAGAGCAGCACGAAAAAGAAAAGGGGATAAGGCTATGGACAACCGCACCAGCAAACAGAATTATTATCTGGATATCGCCGACTCCGTTTTGGAGCGGTCCACCTGTCTGCGCCGGAAATACGGCGCCATTATCGTTCGCAATGACGAGATCATCTCCACCGGCTACAACGGCGCCCCCCGCGGTCGCCGCAACTGCTCGGATTTGGGCTACTGTATGCGGGAGCACCTGAAGATTCCTTCCGGTGAGCGCTACGAGCTTTGCCGCAGCGTGCACGCCGAAGCCAATGCCATCATCTCCGCCCCCCGGCGGGACATGATCGGCGCCACCATTTACCTGGTGGGACGGGACGCCAAGACCAACGAGCTGCTGGCCGATGCCATGTCTTGCTCCATGTGCAAGCGGCAGATCATCAACGCAGGCATCGACCGGGTGGTGATTCGCACCAGCCCCAGCGAATACTTGACCATTCCCGTCAGCGACTGGGTGGAAAACGACGACAGCATTTTTATGCTGTGAGAAAAAACGACGACGGCAGGCCCTTGTCTTGGGGCCTGCCGTTGTTTTTTTGCTTAGCCGCGCTGATTGTAGACCTGAATGGCCCGGCCGAGAATCTCCATGGAGCGTTCCAGATCGGCGCAGTTGATGGTGTAGGCCATGCGCACCTCGTTTTTGCCCATGCCGGGGCTGCTGTAAAAAGGCTCACCGCAGGCGAACATCACCGTGTCGCCGTTGTCGTCAAAATCGCTCAGCAGCCAGTGCTGGAAGCGATCCGCGTCGTCAATGGGCAGGGCGGCCATCACATAGAAGGCGCCCTTGGGCTCTTGGCAGATCACGCCGGGGATCTTCCGCAGACAGCGCATCAGCGTGTCCCGCCGGGCCTTGTATTCCTCCCGAACCTGATCAAAATAGCCGGGATCCAGATCGTAGAGGGCGGCTGCGCCCAGTTGATCCACCGTGGCGGAACACAAGCGGCACTGGCACCACTTCATGGCCTGCGCCATAAAGTCCGCGTTTTTGGAGATCAGCATGCCAACCCGAGCTCCGCAGGCGGAGAAGCGCTTGGAGACCGAGTCGATGACAATGACGTTGTCCTCGTAGCCGGGAAACTGCAGGGCGCTCATCAGCGCCTCGCCCCCATAGACGAATTCCCGGTATACCTCGTCGCAGATGATGAAGAGATCGTGCTCCTTGGCAATGTCCAGCATCAGCTTCAATTCCTCGGCGCTGAGGACTGCCCCGGTGGGGTTGCCCGGATTGGACAGGAGAATCGCCCGGGTGTGGGAGTTGATTTCCCGTTCTACCCGCTGGCGCACCGCATAACGATATCCCTCCTCCGGGCTGGTGGTGATCGGGTGGACTTTGGCGCCGGTCAGGGTAACGGAGGTATGATAATTGGGATAATACGGCTCGGGTACCAGCAGCTCGTCCCCATCGTCCAGCAGGCAGGCCATGGTGATCTGCAGGGCCTCGCTGCCGCCGGTGGTGGGCAGGATTTGGGGCCGGCTCAGCTCCACGCCGATGCGGGCGTAATATCTGCGCACCGCGTCCAGCAGCTCCGGCAGCCCGCCGGAGGGCGCATAGGCCAAAACGGGCTGATCAAAGGCCTTCAAAGCCTCGTAGAAAGCGGCGGGCGTCAAAATATCCGGCTGCCCGATGTTCAGGTGATAAATCCGCTTGCCGGCTTCCTGCGCCTTGACAGCCTCGCCGTTGAACTTCCGCATGGGCGAAAGACCGCAACGCTCCATTTTCGATGAGAATTTCACACAAATACCTCCTTGTTGTTTCCTGCCGTTACTTTAGCACGATCCGGAAGCGGAATCAATAGGCCGACGGTTTTTCCGGCAGAATCTTTCCTCCGGCTTGCGCGGGAAAGGGGGATTTGGTACAATGAAAAAAACGGGAAAATCGGGAGGCGAGAAAGATGCTGCGCTTGATTCTGGGCAAGGCCGGCGCGGGGAAGACCGCGGCGGTGATCAAAGAGATCAGCCAGGCCGTGGAGCGCCGGGAAGGCGGCTGCCTGCTGCTTGTGCCGGAGCAATACAGCCACGAGGCGGAGCGGGAGCTCTGCCTGCGCTGCGGCGACCGGCTTTCTCTGTATGCGGAGGTTTTCAGCTTCACGGGCCTGGCCCGACGCATCCTGCAGCAGCAGGGCGGCGGCGCGGAGGCGCTGCTGGATCCCGGCGGACGGCTTTTGTGTATGGCCTTGGCTCTGCATGCAGTGGGGTCCCGCCTGAGGATCTATGCGGCCGCCCAGCGCCGGGCGGAGCTGCAGGCGCTGCTTTTGCGGGTTGTGGATGAGCTGAAGGCGGCCTGCGTGACACCGGACATGCTGGAAGCGGCAGCCCGGGACTGCGAAGACGCCCTGGGGGACAAGCTCCGGGATCTGTCGGAAATTTGCGCCGCCTATGAGGCGGTGGTCGCCCAGGGGCGTGCGGATCCGTCTGACCGTCTGCGCGTGCTGGCCGACCGGATTCCGGAGAGCGATCTGGGGCCGGATACTCGGATCTATGTAGACGGCTTTATCGACTTTACCGCCCAGGAACGGGCTGTTCTGAGCGCCCTGCTGCGCAAGGGTGTACAGCTGACGGTGTGTATGACCGTGGATCAGATGCACGAGGGCAGCGAGGTCTTCGCCCTGTCCCGCTCCGCCTGCCGACAGTTGCTGGCAGAGGCGGAGAATCAGGGCCTTGCCCATCGGATCGAGTATCTGGAGCGGGATGAAAAGGATCAGGCGCTGCGCTATTTTGCGGACAATCTGTTTGACTATGCGGCCCGACGTTACCCGGGAGAAAAAGCTCCGTTGGAGCTGGCAATAGCGGAGAGCATGACGGCGGAATGCGAATATGCCGCCGCCCGGGCGCTGGCGCTGGTGCACGGAGGCTGCCGTTGGCGGGATATTGCCGTGGCGATCCGGGGCTTTGAGGACTATCGGGGAACGCTGGAGAGCGTTTTCCGCCACTATGGCGTTCCCCTGTTTTCCGTCCGGCGCAGCCAATTGCTGTCCCGGCCCCTGCCGCTGCTGATTTCTCTGAGCTACGAAATCGTGGAGGGCGGCTGGGATGTGGACGATGTGATCAGCTATATGCGCACGGGCCTGGCCGGGCTGGAGCCGGAGGACTGTGATCTGCTGGCGGACTACGTGTTCAAGTGGCAGCTGCGCCGGGGCGCCTGGGAGCGGCCGGGGGACTGGCGCCAGCATCCCAAGGGCTACGGGGCGGAATATGACCAGGCCGCCGAGGAAAGCCTGCGGAAGATCAACGCCTTGCGCCGACAGCTGGCAGAGCCGCTGCTGGACTTCCAGCGACAGGGGCGCTTGGCGTCCACGGCCGAACAGCAGGCGGCGGCCCTGTCTCAGCTGCTGCTGCGTCTGGATCTGCCGGAGCAGCTGAGTCGGCGCGCCCGAATTTTAGAGGAGAGCGGCCAGGCGGCCCTGGCCGGCGAGTACCGACAGCTTTGGGAGCTGACGGTGTCTGCCCTGGAACAGAGCGCCGCCGTCCTGGGCGATAAGGAAATGGACATGCAGGACTTTGGCCGCCTGTTTACCCGGATGCTGTCCCAGTACGATGTGGGGACGATCCCCGTGTCCCTGGATCAGGTATCTGCCGGAGACTTTGACCGGATGCGCCGGCGCAGCATCCGACATTTGATCGTGCTGGGCTGCAGCGACGATCGACTGCCGCCAGCCCAGGAGGCGCCGGATGTGTTCTCTCCGGAGGAGCGGCAGCGTCTGGTGGAGATGGAAATCCCGCTGGGGGCAGGGGAGAGCGAGCTGTGGCGAGAGTTTTCGCTGATTTACAACGGCCTGAGCCTGCCTTCGGACAGCTTGGCCATGTGCTACGCCGCCCACGGCGGCGACGGGGAGGAGTTGCGTCCGGCCTTTGTCTTCAACCGGGCCAAGGCCCTCTTTCACGCAGAAGCCCGGACGGTGCAGACCGAGCGGCTGCATCTGTGGGCGGAAGCGCCGGCGCTGACCCTGGCTGCCCAGGCGGTGCGAGGCGGCAGCGGTACGGCGGCAGCGGCGGCGGACTATTTTCGCACCCGGCAGCCCCAACGCTATGCCCACTTGGAAGAAGCGGCCCGCATGAGCCGAGGGCGTCTGTCGCCTGCCGGGGTGGAGGCGCTGTACGGCAAGCGCCTGCGTTTGAGCGCGTCCCGGATTGACAAATTCGCCGCCTGCAAATTCGCCTATTTCTGCCAGTACGGCCTGCGGGCCAAGCCCTATGAGCCTGCGGGTTTTCATCCTCCGGAGATCGGTACCTTCATGCACTATGTGCTGGAGAACACGGCCAGACAGGTCAAGGAGAGCGGCGGCTTCGCGGCGGTTTCCGAGGAAGCGCTGCGCCAGATCACGGACCGCTGCGTGCAGACGTATATCCACGAAGAGCTCAACGATTTCCAGGAAAAGAGCAGCCGCTTCGTGTATCTGTTTCGCCGTCTTTGCGGCGACGTGCACCGGGTGGTGGCCGATATGGCGGCGGAGCTGCGCCGCTCGGATTTCGAGCCGCTGGATTTCGAGCTGGACTTTGCCAAGGCCAGCGATATGCGCCCGGTGGAGCTGGGCGAAGGGCAGGAGGCCATGACGTTGACGGGAATTGCGGACCGGGTGGATGGCTGGCTGCACCAAGGCAAGCTCTATCTGCGGGTGGTGGACTACAAGACCGGCCGCAAAAGCTTTTCCCTGTCCGAGGTTTGGTACGGGATGGGCCTGCAGATGCTGCTGTATCTGTTCGCCTTGGAGGCGGACGGCGGTCATCGCTACGGGCATGAGATTGTGCCGGCGGGCGTCATGTATGTGCCCGCCCGCAGCGCCATGCTCTCGCTGTCCCGGGAGCTGGACCAGGAGGAAGTGGAGAAAGAGCGGGGCAAAGAGCTGCGCCGCAGCGGTCTGGTTTTGAGCGATGCGGAAACGATAGAGGCCTGGGAACGGGGCGAAGACAAGCGATACATCCCCCTGCGCTTCCGCGGCGGCAAAGCCACCGGAGAGGGGCTGGCGTCTGGCCAGCAGCTGGGGCTGCTGGCCAGGCATATCCGCCAGACCCTGACGGACATGGCGGGGCAGCTGCGCAGAGGCAACATTGCCGCAGACCCCTACTACCGAGGCCAGCAGGAAAACGCCTGCCTCTACTGCGACTTCTTCTCCGCCTGCCATTTCCAGGAGGGGGAGAACGGCGAGAGCAGCCGGTATATGCCCAAGCTTTCGGAGAACAAAATCTGGGGCATGCTGGAAGGAGGCGATGGGAATGGCTGAGTTCAAGGCCACGGCGGCGCAGACTGCCGCCATGCAGACCCGAGGCAGCGCGGTGCTGGTATCTGCCGGCGCGGGCAGCGGCAAAACAAAGGTGCTGACCGAGCGGCTGATGGGCTACCTGCGCGATCCGAAGGAGACCGTGGATCTGGACCGCTTTCTGGTCATTACCTTTACCCGCGCGGCCGCCGGCGAGCTGCGGGGGCGTATCATGGAAGAGCTGGCGGATGCCTTGGCCGCGGATCCGGGAAACCGGCGACTGCGCCGGCAAAGCGCCCTGTGCCGCCGGGCGCAGATCGGCACCATTCACAGCTTTTGTGCCTCTCTGCTGCGGGAAAACAGTCATCTGGCGGGGATTTCGCCGGATTTCAAAATTTTGGAAGAGGACCGGGCGGCGGCAATGAAAGCGCTGGCGCTGGAGCGGACACTGGATCGCTGCTATGAGCAGCCGGAAAGCTATCCCGGCTTTTTGCAGCTGGCGGACACCGTCGGTGCAGGCCGGGACGATCGGCGGCTGGCGGAGCTGGTGCTGCGTCTGCATGAAAAGATGCAGTGCCACGCCCGGCCGGAGCGCTGGGCGCGGCAGCAGGTGGAGCTGCTGCGGGAACAGACGGCAGACGCGGGGGATACGCCCTGGGGCAAAGAGCTGCTGCAACATGCCAGGCAGTGCGCCGCGTACTGGTGTGGGGAGATGGATCGGATGACCCAGGCCCTGGCGCAGGAGGAGAAGGCGGCGAAGGCCTACCTGCCCAGCTTCAGCCAGACTGGAGACGCGCTGCGCGAATTGTGCCGCTGTCTGGAGTTGGGTTGGGATCGGACCTGCGCCTGCTTCCCCATTCCCTTTCCCACCTTGGGGCGCTTGTACAATCCCCCTGATCCGCAGCTGGCGGAGGAGGCCAAGGCTTGCCGGAAGGCCTGCAAAACAGCCATGGATGGGCTGGGCGGCATGTTTGACACGCCCTCGGCCAAGCTGCTGGACGAGATGGCACGGACAGAGCCGGCCATGAGCGCCCTGCTGGAGCTGGCGCTGGCCTTCCAGCGGGAATATACCAAAGACAAACGCCGCAGCGACCTGGTGGACTATGCGGATCTGGAGCATATGGCCGCCGGACTGCTTACCGACGAAGAAGAGCGGCCCACGGCGCTGGCGGAGCAAATCGCCCAGCGCTATGCAGAAATCATGGTGGACGAGTATCAGGACGTAAGCCAGGTGCAGGACGCCATTTTTCGCGCCGTCTCCCGAAACGGACAGAACCTGTTTCTTGTGGGAGATGTCAAGCAGTCCATTTATCGTTTCCGATTGGCGGATCCCAACATTTTTATGGACAAATATCGGCACTATCGGGACGTGGAGCAGGCGGCGCCGGGAGAGGCTCGCCGGATTTTGCTGCAAGAGAATTTTCGCTCCCGCCGGGAAATCCTGGAGGGAGCCAATGCGGTGTTTTCCCTGTGTATGTCTCGGGCCCTGGGGGACTTGGACTACGACGAGAACGCGGCGCTTCGCTACGGCGCTTCGTATACGGGCGAGGCGCCGAAGCCGGAAATGCTGCTGCTGGCGATGCCGGAGACGTCGGATGAGGAGGAAAGCCCTGACAAGACCGTTCAAGAGGCCCATTTTGTAGCTGGGCAGATCCGGCAGTTGGTGAACAGCGGACTGCTGATCCAGGATCGGAACGGAAGCCGACCGCTGCAGTATAGCGATGTGGCTGTGCTGCTGCGTTCGCCGGGGAGCGTGGGCGGCGTTTATCGCCGGGCGCTGGCGGCCCAGGGCGTGCCGGTGGCCGCCGGACAGGGTGCGGGATTCTTCCAGTCGGTGGAGGTGTCCACCATGTTGTCTTTGCTGGCGGTGCTGGACGATCCGCATCAGGATATCCCGCTGATCGCGGTGCTGCGTTCGCCGGCCCTGGGCTTCAGTGCGGACGAGCTGTCTCGGGTGCGCGCCTGCGAGACTTCATCGGATTTCTATACGGCGCTGCAGCGCAGCGCGGAGACGGAGGAAAAAAGCCGACGGGTGCTGGCGCTGCTGGATCGATTTCGTCGAGCGGCACCGGACCTGGGCGCCGCGGAGCTGATCTGGCTGCTGCTGGAGGAGCTGGACATGCTGGCCATTTGCAGCGCCATGAGCGACGGCGCGCAGCGCCGGGCACGCTTGATGGAACTGATCGGGCTGGCCGAACGCTTTGAGAGCAGCGGCTACCGGGGCTTGCATCGGCTGGTGCTCTGGCTGCGCCGGTTGGCGGAAAAGGGCCTGGAGCCGGGAATGAGCGGGGAAAGCGCCTCGGCGGTGCAGATTCTGTCGGTCCACCGATCCAAGGGCTTGGAATTCCCAGTGGTGTTTCTCTGTGATCTGGCCCGCCGATTCAATCGGCAGGACGGCCGGGAGACGGTACTGGTGCATCCGGAGCTGGGCCTCGGCCCCAAGCTGACGGATCTGGAGCGCCGGATAGAATACCCGACGATGGCGCGCAACGCCCTGCGGGTTCGGCTGGAACGAGAGATGCTTTCGGAGGAGATGCGGCTGCTCTACGTGGCTATGACCCGAGCCAAGGAGCGCCTGTATCTCACGGCGGCGGTAAAAGATCCGGAGGCCCTGGTGGAAAAGTGTCGCAGCCGGATATCGGCGCCTGTGGCGGCGGAAATGCTGGCCCAGGCCAGCGCGCCGGCGCAGTGGCTGGTGAGCGCCTGTCTGGCAGACGAACAGCAACACCTCCGGCTGCGCATCTGTCAGGCCGAAAGCCGGGAGGAGACGGAAGAGGCCGCCGCGGCCGCCGGGCAGCCGGCGGATCCGGAAGCGCAGGCGCTGCTGCAGAAAAATCTGGCCTTCGCCTATCCTCACAGCCAGGCCACGGCGCTTCCTTCCAAGGTGACGGCCACCGAGCTGAAGCGCCGGGACGAAGCGGACGCAGAGGCCAAAAGCTTGGCTCCAACAGGGCGAGGGCGCTTTCGCATTCCGGATTTTACCAGGAAGGACAAGCCCGTCTCCGGTGCGGAAAAGGGGATTGCCACGCACCTGGTGCTGCAATACATGGACTTTGCCGCGGCTGGCAGTTTGGAGCAGATGCGGCAGGAGATTCAGCGCCTGCGGGAAAAACGCTTTCTCTCCCAGCGGGAGGCCATGGCCGTGGACGCGGAGGCGATCGTCCGGCTTTTCGCCTCGCCCCTGGGACAGCGGATGCGGCAGGCCCGGGAGCTGCACCGAGAATTTAAGTTTTCTTTGCTGTGCGACGCGCAGGAGCTCTTCGGTCAGGCCCCGGGAGACGATGTCCTTTTGCAGGGTGTGGTGGACTGTTATCTGGTTGAAGGAGACGCCATCACCGTGATCGATTACAAGACCGACGCTTTGCGCAACGCCGGAGAGGCGGCAGCCAGGGCGGAAAGCTATCGGAGCCAACTGGAAATCTATGCCCGGGCGCTGGAACGGATTTGTGGCCTGCCGGTCCGGCAGTGTGTGTTGTATTTCCTTTCTGTG
>CACZSJ010000127.1 GCA_902783825.1 Oscillospiraceae bacterium
TATGAATCCGGCAAGCTGGGCATTATGATGGCAGTCAGTGCCATGTTGGACAAGTAATCGCGCATACAATGCATGGGGAGGTGTCTCCATGCAATTGTCAAAAGCACGCCGCCGCAGACGGCGCTATGTCCATCCAAGCCAGGAGGGCGATACGAAGGAGCAGGTTTTTCCACGGATTCATTGGCTGCTTTTCCTGGCCAGTATCCTTCTATTTTTCTCTGTTGCAGGGATATTTCTAAAGGATCTTTCCTCTCAGATTGCAGTGTCCGATGCCCGTGACATCGTCACCGCCGAAATTAACCGAGTGGTGGGGAAAACCATGCAGCAGGTAGTGGGGGATGGAGAATACTTTGTCAGGCTGGAAAAGAACGATCGGGGAGAAGTGATTGCCATCAGCTGTGACATGGCACACATCAACACACTCTCCGCGGAGATTCTGGAGCAGGTGATCGGCAGTACAGAGAACCGTTCCTTGACCGTGGAAATCCCCAGCGGCAATCTTTCGGGAATCAGCTTGTTGATGGGTAAAGGCCCTGCCATACCGGTACAGATCATCATGCTGACCTCATCCCGGGTTGAGTTTTCCAACAACATTCTGACCGCAGGCATCAACCAGACCAAGCACCAAATCAGTCTGCAGGTGATTGTGGATATTGATATTCTTATACCCTGGGGATCTGAGAGCACGCAGGTATGTACGGATATACTAATTGCTGATACCATGATTGTTGGGCAGGTCCCGGAATCCTATTTTCACCTACAGTAGAGAAGGAGCACGCACAGATGAATGTACAAAACGAAATCGTCAAGCTGAGACGTGAACTGGAGCGGCACAATCGCCTGTATTACGTGATGGATGCTCCCGAAATCTCGGACTACGAATATGATATGCTGATGAACCGCCTGAAACAATTGGAGAGCGAGCATCCGGAGTTGATTACGCCTGATTCTCCCACCCAGCGCGTTCTGGGTGAAGCCCTGACGCAGTTCGTCCCAGTTCAACACCAAGTCCCATTGGACAGCATGGCTGACGTATTCTCTTATGAGGAGCTATTTGCCTTTGGCGCGCGCATGGATAGTATGCTATCCGATACGCATGACTATGTTGTCGAGCCGAAGATCGACGGTCTTTCTATGTCTCTAGAATACGAAGATGGCGTTTTTGTGCGAGGCGCCACGCGTGGAGACGGGTTTGTAGGGGAGGATGTAACGGAAAACCTGCGCACCGTGCGCTCACTTCCGCTCCGCATTGAACATGCCCCCAAGCGCCTGATCGTGAGGGGAGAAGTATACATGGCCAAGTCGGTCTTTGAGGAATTGAACCGAGAACGGGAAGCTCGTGGAGAGCAGTTGTTAGCCAACCCGCGCAACGCAGCAGCTGGTTCCATGCGACAGTTGGATCCAAAGGTTACCGCTGCCAGGAAGCTAGACCTGATTTGTTTCAATCTTCAATATGACTCTGACCGGGCTTACCAGACGCATATTCAGACGCTGGAAACCATGCGCGAGATGGGGTTTCCGGTGGTTCCATCCATCCGATATGATGCGATTCAGGACTGTGTGGAGCGGATCACGTTTTTGGGTGAAAACCGGGATCGTTTTCCATTTGATATGGATGGAGCTGTTATCAAAATCAACTCCCTGCAACAGCGTCAGGTGCTTGGGAGCACAGCCAAAGCCCCCAGATGGGCCGTTGCATTCAAGTATCCACCGGAGAAAAAAGAAAGCCGGGTTGTAGATATCCTGGTCCAGGTGGGCAGGACGGGCGTACTGACGCCCAAGGTCATTGTCGAACCTGTCAGGCTTGCCGGCACGACCGTGTCTGCCGCTACCTTGCACAACCAGGACAATATTGACCGTTTGGATCTTCGGATCGGGGACACGGTTTTGTTGCAAAAGGCAGGAGAAATTATTCCCGAAGTCCTCTCCGTCAATCGAGCGCGCCGCCCGGAAAACGCCGATATCTATGTGCTGCCGGACTACTGTCCGGAATGCGGCTCTCCAGTGGCACGTGATTTTGACGGCGCCGCCCTACGATGCACCAGTCCAGAATGCCCCGCGCAAAGACTTCGCAATCTGAATCATTTTGCCTCCAAAGAGGGGATGGATATCGACGGTTTGGGAAGCTCTGTTTGTGAAAGTCTGATTCAGCAGGATTTGGTACAATCTGCAGCGGATCTCTATTATCTGGACCGGGAAAAACTGATTGGGCAGGGACGAATGGGAGAGCGTTCTGCTCAAAAACTGCTCACAGCAATCGAAGCAAGCAAGCATGCCGGGCTTTCACGTCTGCTTTGTGCTCTGGGCATTCGTCAGGTAGGGCAAAAAGCGGCAAAGACTCTGGCGGCACATTTTGGAACTCTGGATCGTCTGCTGCAAGCGGATCTTGAGCAGTTGACCGCCATACCAGACGTGGGGGAGATTACGGCCACCTATATCACAGAGTGGTTTGCCAATCCCCAATCAAGGCATCTGATTCAGCGATTGCGTGACGCGGGTGTGGATTTTGAAAGTCACGAGGCGCAAATCGACACGCGGTTTGCCGGATACACCTTTGTCTTGACCGGGACTCTTTCCCGTCTGACAAGAGAGGAAGCCACCGCAATCATTGAAAGCTATGGTGGAAAGGCATCCTCCTCCGTTTCCAAGAAAACAAGCTACGTGGTAGCGGGTGAAAGCGCCGGCAGCAAACTGACAAAGGCGGAGACTTTGGGAATCCCGATTCTCAGCGAAGATGAATTCTTTTCTATGATTCAATAAATCGACTGCCACGGGGAAGCACTGCTTCCTCGTGGCATTTTTTCTATTTGATCATAGAATGACTGTGAGGTTCTCCTCAAGAAAAAATAGGAGGAATCACAGTGCAAAGCAACAAAAAACAGGCATATAGATACGGAAGCCTCCCTGCAGCGGCACCTCTTGCCGCAGCGTATATTCCCATGCAGGAAACGGCGGCTCCGACCTATGAGGCGGAGAAAGCGCTGGCGCGCGGGACCCTATTTCCCGGTCTTGATCTGCCCTTTATGAATGTGGTCAACGACAGGACGCCGCCCAGCCCCATGGCGGAGTTGATGGCGATTGAATTCGTTGCTGATGAATTGGAACTGTATTTGGATACGCATCCGGA
>CACZSJ010000128.1 GCA_902783825.1 Oscillospiraceae bacterium
GACGCTGGCTGCCATCCTGTTTGAGAGGAGTATGCCCGTGGGGAAAAACCAGGAATTCTGGATTATGAGACCGGGAAGCCCCGTGTTTTTGCTATGCCTGGGCGCATTTTTGCTGCTGCTTTTGCTTGCCAGCCTGCTGCTGCGTGGAAAGAGCGAGCGGGTGAGGCAATGGGTTTTGGTGGGCGCCTGTATGATCACGCTGCTGGGCTTTGTGCTGTATAAATACGCGCTGTCTTTGGATCACGACTTCAACGTGATCACGGCGGACATGGGCGGCTTCAATTGGTGGGGCGAGCTGCCGCTGCAGCTGTGCAACATCAACATGCTGCTGATTCCGGTGGCGGTGCTGCGCAAAAGCAGACCGCTGCAAAGCTTTTGTTTTTTCCTGGGTCCCCTGGGCGCTCTGATGGCGCTGCTGATGCCGGGAAACGGGTTTGACGGCTACTCCCTGCTGCTGCCGCGGATGCTGGGTTATTACGGGACTCACTTTATGGTGGTGATCGAAGGCCTGGCACTGCTCACCTTCGGTCTGTACCGGCCTCATGTTCGGGATTTGCCTCGTGCTATGCTGAGCGCGCTTGCCATTGCGCTGGGGGTTTTTCTGATCAACATGCTCCTGCGCTGGAGCGGCCTGCATCCCAAGGCCAACTACTTTTTCGCTGTGGAGACGGAGGGAAATTTCCTGCTGGAGATCTTTCACAGCTGGATTCCGATTCCCTTTTTGTATCTGTTGCCCTGCCTGATCATCCTGGGGGGCTACATGCTGATCGTTACGCTGCCGCTTGCCCTGGCGGAGCGGCTGCGGACAAAAAAAGACGGGGCAGCGTTTCCCCGGGAATGAAAGGAGAAGGCTGATGCAGGAAGAGACAAGGGGCAGTGTAGTGGCGGTCTCCCGGCAATGGTGGCTGAAAGTCAACACCAAGCCGATCCGGATATCCGGCGCGGACGGAGCCGTTTACCCGCATATTCTCAAGGTGAGATATTGGGTAGACGGGGTGGAATACGTCAAGAGACATTGGCTTCCCGCGGGAAAGCCGGTTCCCGCTGTGGGGACGGAAGTGACCGTCCTGTATGAGCGGGACAATCCCGGCAAAGCGAAGCTGCTGTGAGGCGAAAAGAGAGCAGACAGGAAGAGAAATCCTGTCTGCTCTCTTTTTTGCTGTGTCGTGCTTAAGCCGACAGCCCGACCTCCTGCCGGGCGGCGGCCCGATCCAGGGCGATGTTTCGAAAGCACAGCACGATATCGGCGGTCACCATGGCAATGTCGGCAAAATAGAACCAGATGGAATAGGCCCATACGCCGGTCAGCCGCCAGGCGATCAGCTTGCCGGTCAGCCCCACCAGATAGCCGAACACGACGATGAATTCAAACACAAGGCTCTTGCCTTTGGCAGTCCGGGATCGCCAGGACTTGAGTATGTTAAACGGCCAGGAGCAGCCGAAGGCCACCAGCATCCCTACTTCACATAGCTGTACCCATTCCATTGCGAAATCCTCCCTTTTCCTGTCTTCAGGCTGATTATACCGCAGCCGAGGAAAAATGCCAAGGCTATTTCAGCTTGCAAAGGGGAAGGGGCTGTGCTAAAGTGGATCCACAGAAGGCTCGTCCGGGAAGGCGGCCTGTGAGGGAGGAAAGAGCATGGATCAGATTGTATCATGGGCCGGAGAGCTGCAGAGCCTTGCCCAGGCGGGGCTGTATTACAGCCGGGATGTATACGATCAGGAGCGCTTTCAGCGCGTTCGGGAGATTGCGGCGGAGATGCTGGCGGAACGGACGGGACTGTCCCTGGAGAAGGTACAAGAGCTTTTTTGCGCGGACGTAGGCTATCAGACGCCGAAGATCGACACCCGGGCCGCCATCTTCCAGGAAGGTCGGATCCTGCTGGTGCAGGAGCGCAGCGGGGGCTGGGCGCTCCCCGGCGGCTGGTGTGAATACAATCTCTCACCGGGCGAGAATGTGGTCAAAGAAGCCAAGGAAGAGGCGGGGCTGGATGTGCGCGTGCTGTCTCTGATCGCGGTACAGGATCGGGCGCGGCATAACCTGCCGGCCTATGCCTACGGTGTGGTGAAGATGTTTTTCCTGTGCCAGGCTATAGGCGGAGGCTTCCAGGCCAACTCGGAGACGCTGGCCAGCGCCTATTTTTCCGAGGACGCGCTGCCGCCGATGGCGGAGGAAAAATGCAGCCGGGAGCAGGTGCTGCTTTGTTTCCGCGCCATGCGGGAAAAACAGTGGACCACCCTGTTTGAATAGAAAAGACGTAAAGCCCGGAGGGCGACGACGAAATCGTCAAGCCTCCGGGCTTTGCACGTCACAGGAGCGGGGTTTATTCTCCAAAGCCGCCGCGCATGACCTTTCCGATGTTCCACAGATGCGCCGCTTTTCCTGCGACTGGCCGCCGATCCTCCGGTGTCTTAAATTCCAGCGCGGCGGTCTGCGCGCCGCAGTCCATGCACATGACGGACCAGCACCAGCCGTTTTCTTCTGACAGCAGGCCGGCACCGCCGCAATAGGGACAGTCCTGCAAAATGAATTCTTCGTGAATGTTCATGTTCATTCTCCAATCGTACAAGACCCGCCGGGCGGGCGGAATGTTCTGTCGCCAGTATACCACGGCTGCCACGGAAGCACAAGGGAAAGCGAGAAAAAGACGGCGAGGGCCCGAGCCGGCTCTTCCGGTGTCTGCCTGAGCGGCGAGACCCGGCTTTCCGGATGAGGGCGCTCTTCCCCCACAGCGGGAAGCTGGAGCGCTATTTGCCTACGCAGAAACGCTGAAAAATCCGATTGGTTACGTCTTCCCGGACGGTGCGGCCGCTCAGCTCTCCCAGTGCGGCCATGGCGGCTTCCGTTTCGGTCAGCACGATATCCGGCGTCATTCCCTGACCCATGGCTTCCTGGGCCGCTTCCAGCGCGGCAATGGCCCGGCGGATGGCGTCCGCCTGTCGGGCGTTGGTGAGGATTTCACCGGCGGGGACGGCGGGGTAGGGAAACAGCGCCTCGATGGTCTTCTCCAGCTCCTCCAAACCCTGGCCGGTGACGGAGCTGACCCGAACCACCGGGAGATGGGTTTCCGGCAGGGGCGCGCTTTGCTCCAGATCGCGCTTGGAGAGGACGACAAGCCCCTGGGGCGCGTCCTCCGCCGCGGCGATCAGCGCCAGATCCTCCCGGGTGCAGGGCGCGTTGCCGTCCACCACGGCGATTACCAGCTCCGCCTGAGACAGGGCCGCCCGGCTGCGCTGGACACCCAACTTCTCCACCGGGTCGGCGGTATCCCGGATCCCGGCGGTATCGGTGAGACGCAGCAGCACCCGGCCGAGCCGCAGCCGCTCCTCAATGGTGTCCCGGGTGGTGCCGGGAATCTCGGTGACGATGGCCCGCTCATAGCCAAGCAAAGCGTTGAGCAGGGAGCTTTTTCCTGCGTTGGGACGGCCGATGATGGCGGCGGGAATGCCGCTGTTCATGAAGCGGCCCCGCTCAAAGGTGGACAGCAGGCCGCGGAGCTTGTCCAGCGCGTCGGACAGGGTATGGGTATAGGCGGTCAGGCGGAAGTCCTCGATCTCCTCGTCCGGATAGTCCAGCACCGCGTGATAGTGGGCGCTGATATCCGTCAGCGCAGCATACAGGACTTCCACTTTGCCGCCGATGGCGCCGGAAAGCTGTCCGGCCGCGTTTTTTGCCGCCTCCACGCTTTCCGCGTCGATGAGATCCGCCACAGCCTCGGCGGCGCTCAATTCCAGGCGGCCGTTGAGGAAGGCGCGCTTGGTGAATTCTCCGGGGCCGGCCTGCCGTGCGCCCAGAGCAAACAGCTCCTCCAGCGCGGCCCGGAGCATCACGGGAGAGCCGTGACACTGAAACTCCACGGTGTCCTCCCCGGTGTAGCTATGGGGGGCGCGGCTGAGCGTGCACAGACAGAGATCCAGAAGCTCGCCCCGGGCGGTATGCAGAGCGCCGTAGACCAGCTTGCGATCCGGCTGGGCGGACATGGGCCCGCCGGAGGCGGGGCGAAACAGCGCGTCGGCGAGGGCCAGCGCCCGGTCGCCGGACAAACGGAGGATCCCTATGGCGGCCACTTGCGAGCCGGTGGCGATGGCGGCAATGGTATCAGACATGAGAGCATCTCCTTGATGGGACAGATAGCGAAAAAAGCTTCCCGAGGGAAGCTTTTTCTATTGCAGTTTTCAGACGGGCTCAGCCCTGCTTTTCCGAACGGGCGGCCTTGATGGCGTTTTCGTCCCGCCGCTCAGAAATGAAGTAGCTCAGCGACAGCAGGCTGTCAGAGAAATGGATGTTTTCCACAATGGGGGTGTTGCTGTTGGGCTCGGTCAATTCCACGTTGGTAAAGTTCCAAATGGCCTCTACGCCGTTTTCCGTCAGGGTTTTGGTGACGGTGACCGCCACGTCCTTGGGCACGGTGAGTACGGCCACATCCACAGGATGGCTCTGGATATAGCTGACCAGATCCTCCATGGAAAGGATGGGCACGCCCCCAAAGGTGGTGCCGATGAGGGAGGGCTTGATGTCAAAGGCGGCAGCCAGGTGGAAGCCCCAATCGGAAAAGCAGAAGTTATCCATCAACGCATGGCCGATGTTGCCCACGCCTACAAGAATGGCGCTGTAACCCCGGTCCATTCCCAGGATTCCTGCGATCTGCGAGCGCAGCACCGGGACGTTATACCCGTAGCCCTGCTGTCCAAACTCCCCAAAGCAACTGAAATCCTGACGGATCTGGGAGGGGGTCAAGCCAAGCTGCTGCCCCAGTTCAAAAGAAGAAATCCGGTTGACACCGTTCTCGCTCAGTTCATCTAGCTTGCGCAGGTAACGGGGGAGACGGCGAATGACATTGTTGGAAACCTTAAGACGCTTCACGACAACTGCTCCTTCATCTATGCTATGGGAGACGCCTGAAAGACGCCCATAGTGTTAAAATTTTGATGTACTCGCATTATAACATACACAAACTGCCTGTTCAAGTGAAAAATTTAATGATCTCGGGTTTCGCGAAAAAAACAGCATGTTTTGGAGGACGACTCCCGCATTCAGCCTCCGACCGTGGGGGATTTTGGCTTTTCCGGCAGCTCTGAAAGGATGGCCGCGCCCAAAATCAGGACGGCGCCCGCCAAATCCAGCGGCCCCAGCGGCTCCCGCAGGATCAGGGCGGACAGCAGCACCGCCACTACCGGATCGATATAGCTGAGGATGGCCAGGGTCTGAGAGCGCAGCCGTTCCATGGAGCCGAAATAGAGATAATAGGCCACGCCCGTATGCAGTATGCCTACGGTCAGCAGCAGGAGCAAGCTCCCGGTTGACAGTGCCCCGGCGGAAAAGGCGCCGGTCAGCAGATTGTAGGGCAGCAGAACCAGGGCGGACAGCAGCAGCTGCATGATGGTACGCTCGTAGGCGGACAGGCCGGACAGGCGTTTGTTGCTGATGACGATCAGCGCGTAGAAAACCGCCGCCGACAGGGCCAGCAGTACGCCCTTGAGCTCCGCCGGGGCGGGAAGCCCTCCGCCGGCGGCTCCGGAGACGAATACCATGCCCAGCAGCGCGGCCAATACGCACAGCAGCTTGCGCAGGCTCAGCCGTTCCCGGAACACAAAGGGGGAGAGGGCCACCAGAATGATGGGCGCCATGTAGTAGCACAGGGTGGCCGTGGCGACGGTGGTAAACCGATATGCCTCGAACAGCAAAATCCAGTTGAAGCCCAGCATCGCGCCGGTGAGGCACAGACGAGGGAATTGTTTGCGGATGGCCTCCCGGGAGAGTCGGCTGCGCATGACCAGCAGAACCAGAAGCAGAAACAGCGAACCGATCACTCCGCGGGCCATGGCGATCACAGAGGAGGCCAGAGGGATGCTGCGCACGAACAGACCGATGGTGCCGTAGATGCACATGGACGCAATCACATTTCGCTTTGCCGTGTTTTCCCGATGCATAGCCCGCCTCCTGCAAAAATCTTCCACCCACTATACCACGAAGCATCGTTTTTGAAAAGTTCTTTTGCTTTTTCGGCGGCTGTGATACAATGGCGGCAGAGAAAAGGAGCTGGTTGCGATGAAAACCGAAAGACCCTATCCGCGCTTTGTCATCAGCCGCAAAGGGACGCGCTGGGTGGAGCAGGGACATCCCTGGATCTATCAGGCGGAGGTCATGGCGGAGGAAGGAAGCTGTCCAAACGGAGCCCTGGCCGACGCGGTAAGCGAGAAGGGAACTTACCTGGGGACCGGCTTTGTAAGCCGGGAGAGCAAGATCCGCCTGCGGCTGCTTTCGCGCAATGCCAACGACCGCTTTGACGCGGCGTTCTGGGAGCGGCGTGTACGCTATGCCTGGGAGTATCGAAAGGCGGTGATGGGCAATGGCGACCTGACCTGCTGCCGGCTGATTTTTGGGGAGGCGGACGGCTTTCC
>CACZSJ010000129.1 GCA_902783825.1 Oscillospiraceae bacterium
GGAGCTGCTGTGGATGCTGACACGGGTCGCCGGGGATTTGCAGCCCTACGAAGCGGGCGACTACCAGATGACCGACGATCGGATCGGGCGCCGGTGGAGCTGTTGAGCATGCAGGTCATCGATGATCTGATTCGGGACGAGGTGGCCTATTACAAGCGCATCTACGAAAGCTATGGTCTGCAGGCGGTGATCGACAGCCTGTAGCGGGTCGTCGCAAAGCTCGCCCCGGACGCGGCAGCGTCCGGGGCGAGGTGCGTTTTAAATCGTCTTATGCGCGGCAAAAAGCGCGCCTCCGAAAAACGGAGGCGCGCTCTGCCTTACAGGATATCCGCCAGCAGCCGACTCAGCCAGGCCAGCAGCAACAGGTGTCCCGGGTAAAACCCATAGAAAAACCAGCGGCTGGGCTGTCGACCCCGACGGCCGTCGTACAGCATGACCAGCGGCAAAACCGCCATCATCCAGATCTCCCGCCGGGAGCTGAGCAGCAGCGGCGGCAGCATAACGCACCAGCGCAGCCCATTCCCCAAAGGCCGCCACCGCTCCGGCAGCCGCCGACACAGGAAGGCCACGGCAAACTCCAATTCGACAGCCACCACGCCGAGGGCGCCGTAATCTGTCTTCAGCAGGGAAGCAGCTTGGGGCGCGGCCAGCGCCACCGCCAGGATGCCCAGCCATTGGAGCGCCGGATGCAACTTGGATTTGCGGATAAAGTCAAAGCACAGCAGGGCGGCAAAGCCAAAAAACAGGGTGAAAAACACGTTCTGGCTTCCAAACTCCAGCATCGTATTGTTAAAAGCCAGATCGAAGGGAATCTCCGAAAGGAGCGCAAAGGCGCCCAGCCGCAGCAAATACTTTTTTCGATCCCTGCTGTGGAGGAAGCCCTCATCCAGCAAAAACAGATACAGGGGAAAGGCCAGGCGGCCTATGGAGCGCAGCGTGTAATAAAACTGGATCAGCTCCGGCGCGCTCCAGGGAAAGAACCCTCTGTACGCTCTGGTCCAGAGCACGGGCATGATCGTGTAGCCGATATGGTCGATCAGCATGGTCAGCAGGGCGACCCACTTTAGCATCGCCGCCGAAACGCCCAGTCTTCTTCTGCCGATTTCTTCCTGCATTATTTCGTCCTTCCTGCGCTCCGTCGCCGCCGGTGCGCGTGTTGTCTTTCTGTGTCCGATTGTAGCCCATCCCCGTGCAACTTGCAAGCATAAAAACGCACAACGGCGCGCCTCTTGACAAAGCTTTTCGGTTAATGTATGTTAACTACAGCACAGAAAAAGGAGGGTCGCCATGACGATTCGTGATTTAAAGCCCGGGCAGAGCGCCCGGATCACCGCCGTTGGCGGCCAGGGCGCCCTGCGCCAACATTTTCTGGATATGGGCGTAATTCCCGGCGCAGAGCTTACGCTGATCAAACTGGCGCCTATGGGAGATCCCATGGAACTGCGCATCCACGGCTATGAGCTGACGCTGCGGCTGGATGACGCGGAGCGCATCGATGTGGTTCCCATTGCCCCCTCCGCGGAAGAAGAAAGCGTCCGGCGCAGTCGAGAGAGTCATCATCCCGGCCTGGGCGAGGAAGGCCGCTTCCATCCCCGCGGCACCGGCGACCCGCTGCCGGAGGATCATTTGCTGAGCTTTGCTCTGGTGGGCAATCAGAACGCCGGCAAGACCACCCTGTTCAATCAGCTTACCGGCTCCAACCAACATGTGGGCAACTTCCCCGGCGTGACGGTGGCGCGCAAGGACGGGGTCATCCGGGGCCAGGCCAACACCCTGATCACCGATCTGCCCGGCATCTATTCCATGTCCCCTTATTCCAGCGAGGAGCTGGTCTCCCGGGATTTTGTGCTGAACGAAACGCCCAGCGCCGTGATCAACATTGTGGACGCCACCAACATTGAGCGCAACCTCTATCTGACCATGCAGCTGCTGGAGATCGGCCTGCCCATGGTGGTGGCGCTGAACATGATGGACGAGGTCGCCGGCAACGGCGGCTCCGTGGACATCAACGGCATGGAGACCATGCTGGGCGTTCCGGTGGTGCCCATTTCGGCGGTGAAGAACCAGGGTGTGGACGAGCTGGTTCGTCACGCGCTTCACATTGCCCGCTACCAGGAACGGCCCCTGCGGCAGGACTTCTGCGGCCCGGAAGACCAGGGCGGCGCCGTCCACCGCTGTCTGCACGCCGTCTCCCATCTGATCGAGGACCATGCCCAACAGGCGGGGCTTCCCCTGCGCTTTGCCGCCAGCAAGCTGATCGAGGGGGACACCCGGGTGCTGGAGCAACTGGCCCTGGATCCCAACGAAAAAGAGACCCTGGAGCATATCACCCTGCAGATGGAAAAAGAGCGCGGCCTGGATCGCAGCGCGGCCATCGCGGATATGCGCTTTTCCTTCATTGACCGGGTCTGCCGGGAATGCGTGGTCAAGCCCCGGGAAAGCCGGGAGCATCTGCGCAGCGTGCAGATAGACCGGATCCTCACCGGCAAGTATACGGCCTTGCCGGTATTTGCGGGGATCATGGCCCTGGTGTTTTATCTGACCTTTTCCGTGGTGGGCGCGCTGCTGCAGGATCTGCTGTCCGCCGGCATCGACTGGTTCACCGCGGCAGTGGACGCGGCCCTGCGCGCAGGGCGTGTAAATGCGGCCCTCCACAGTCTGATCATCGACGGAATTTTTGAGGGCGTAGGCAGCGTGCTGAGCTTTTTGCCCGTGATCGTAACCCTGTTTTTCTTCCTGTCCCTGCTGGAAGACAGCGGCTACATCGCCCGGGTCGCCTTTTTCATGGACAAGCTGCTGCGCAAGATCGGGCTATCCGGGCGCAGCATCGTGCCCATGCTCATCGGCTTCGGCTGCACGGTGCCCGCCGTGATGGCCACCCGCACCCTGCCCAGTGAGCGGGATCGGAAAATGACCATCCTGCTGACGCCCTTTATGAGCTGCAGCGCCAAGCTTCCCATCTATGCCTTTTTTGTCAGCGCTTTCTTCCCCCGTTACGGCTGGCAGATCATGACCGGGCTATACCTGCTGGGAATCCTGCTGGGGATCCTGGTCTCCCTGCTGTTTAAAAACACCCTCTTCCGGGGCGAAGCCGTTCCCTTTGTCATGGAGCTGCCCAACTACCGCCTGCCCGGTCTGCGCAGTGTGCTGCAGCTTTTGTGGGAAAAGGCCAAGGACTTTCTTCAGCGGGCCTTCTCCGTCATCCTGATCGCCACCATTGTGGTCTGGTTCTTGCAGAGCTTTGACCCCCACTTCAATCTGGTGGCGGATTCTCAGCAGAGTCTGCTGGCCCTGCTGTCTGGCTGGTTGGCCCCGCTGCTGCGCCCCATCGGGCTGGGGGACTGGCGGATCTGCACGTCCCTAATCAGCGGCTTCATGGCCAAGGAAAGCGTCGTCTCCGTACTGGAGGTGCTCTTCGGCGCCCAGGGCGGCGTCACCTCCGCGCTCAGCGGGCTGGGCGCGGCCTGTCTGCTGGTCTTCAGCCTGCTGTACGCCCCCTGCGTGGCGGCGGTAGCCGCCATCCGCCGGGAACTGGGTCGTGGCTGGGCCGCCGCCGTGGTGCTCTGGCAATGCGGCGTCGCCTGGCTGGCGGCGCTGGTGGTGCGCGTGATCGGCCTGCTGTTGGGCCTGGGCTGAGAGGCTGCTGCTATGAATCTGTTGGATATTCTTCTTCTGCTGGCGCTGGCGCTCCTGGTGGTCCTGGCGCTGCGCAGTCTCTGGCGAAGCCGTCGCCGGGGCGGCTGCTCCTGTTCGGGCAACTGCGCCGCCTGCCAACAGGCCTGTCAGCGTAAATCCCC
>CACZSJ010000130.1 GCA_902783825.1 Oscillospiraceae bacterium
GAAAAATCAGGACATTTTCGGGAGAGGCTTCCAAAATGGTCACACGTTTTCGAGTCAGGGCCGTTATAACCACTTCGATACCGCTGCGTATGCGTGCCCTATTATAGCCGATGCGGCGGGAAAATGCAAGCCGATTGCCTTGTGTTTTTCTTATATAATTTGTTCTTGAATTTATATATATTACTTGACAAAGTTCGAGGCGCAGCGTATAATAGAGGCATCCGGGACAGAAAGGACTGATTGTCTTTGAAAAAGACCTTATATAGCCTGATGCTCAACGATGAAGTGGTGCGTGAGGTGGACATGCTGGCGCATCGGCTGGGCACCAATCGCTCCGCGCTGATCAATCAAATCTTAGCCGAATACGTCAATTACATCACGCCCGAGCGGAGAATCAACGACGTGCTGTCTGCCATTGAGCAGTTGATGATTCCCTCGCGGGAGCTGGTTCCCTTTTTTGCGCCCAACAGCTTCAGCATGTCGCTGAAAAGCTCTCTGGAGTATAAATACCGACCCACGGTAAAATATGAAGTGGAGCTGTACCGGGGCGGTGAAGCGTACATCGGCGAGCTGTCGGTGGTGTTCCGCACCCAGTCGGCGGCACTGATCGAGGGAATGACTTCCTTCTTCCGCCTTTGGAAGCAGATCGAGGACGTTCACCTGCAGCCGATCATCGGCATGCGGCTGGACTACGCGCTGTATGACGGCAAATTCATCCGCAGCCTGGCGGCGCCCGCTCGAGACTGCTCCGCGGAGGAGCTGGCCGGCGCCCTCTCCGAATACATCAAGCTCTTCGACAAGCTGATGAAGCAATATCTCAGCGGGCGTCTGGATGCCCACGAGGTGGAGGCGGCCTATTACGCCCACATGCTCCAATCTCCCGTCCACGTCTAATCCGAAAGGAGGCGCTCTGTTATGAACGCACAGAATTTGACTCAAAAATCCCTGGAGGCGGTACAGACCGCCCAGGCGATGGCACAGGAAAACCGCAACAACTACATCACGCCGGAGCATCTTCTCTATGCTCTGGTGGATCAGGACGGCGGGCTCATCCCCTCCCTGTTGGGCAAGATGGGCGTAGACTGCAACGCCGTGCTGGCGGAGCTGGACTCCGCCATTTCCGCGCTGCCCAAGCTGGGCAGCGCCGGGGACGTCTATCTGTCTCAGGAGACCAGCCGTGCGCTGACGGCCGCGGAAAAAGCGGCCAAGTCCATGGGCGACGCCTATGTGTCCGTGGAACACCTGATGATCGGGCTTTTTGCCGCGGCCACACCGGCTATCAAGCGCATCTTCGCCGACCACGGCGTCACCAAGAGCGCCTTTACTGCCGAGTTGAGCAAGGTCAAGTCCTCCCCTGTCACCGGGGACAATCCGGAGAGCACCTACGACGCCCTGGCAAAGTACGGCACCGATCTGGTACAGCGTGCCCGGGACAACGAGCTGGATCCGGTGATCGGGCGAGACAACGAGATCCGCAACGTCATCCGCATCCTGTCCCGCAAGACCAAAAATAACCCCGTACTCATCGGTGAGCCCGGCGTAGGCAAAACCGCCATCGCCGAGGGTCTGGCACAGCGGATCGTCCGGGGCGACGTGCCGGAGGGACTGAAGGACAAGACCATCATCTCCCTGGACATGGGCGCGCTGATCGCCGGCGCCAAGTATCGTGGTGAATTTGAGGAGCGCCTGAAGGCCGTGCTGGAGGAGATTCGCAAATCCGAAGGCGGCATCATCCTCTTTATTGACGAGCTGCACACCATCGTGGGTGCGGGCAAAACCGAAGGCAGCATGGATGCGGGCAACCTGCTCAAGCCCATGCTCGCCCGGGGAGAGCTGCACTGCATCGGCGCCACCACCCTGGACGAATACCGCAAATACATTGAGAAAGACGCGGCGCTGGAGCGGCGTTTCCAGCCGGTGCAGGTAGACGAACCTTCGGTGGAGGACACCATCTCCATCCTACGTGGTTTGAAGGAGCGTTACGAGGTCTACCACGGCGTACGGATTCACGACAACGCCCTGGTGGCTGCTGCCACGCTGTCTCACCGCTACATCAGCGACCGCTTCCTGCCGGACAAGGCCATCGATCTGGTGGATGAGGCCTGCGCCCTGATCCGCACCGAAATCGATTCCATGCCCGCGGAGCTGGATGACATCCGCCGTAAAATCATGCAGTTGGAGATCGAGGAGATGGCCCTGAAGAAGGAGGACGATTCCCTCAGCCGGGACCGTCTGGAAAAGCTCCGGGAGGAGCTTGCCAATCTCAAGGAGAAGTTCAACGCCATGAAATCCCGCTGGGAAGCGGAGAAGAACAGCGTGGACGAGGTCAAGCGGCTGAAGTCCGAGCTGGAGAGGATACACGCGGACATTGAAAACGCCCAGCTTCGCTACGAGTACGAGACGGCCGCCCGTTTGAAATACTCCGATCTGCCCGCCTTGGAGCGACAACTGGCGGAGGCGGAGCAACGAGACCAGGAGAGCCGGCAGAACACCCTGGTTCACGACACGGTCACCGAGGAGGAGATTTCCGGCATCGTGGCCAAGTGGACCGGCATCCCCGTCAGCAAGCTGATGGAGGGTGAGCGGGAGAAGATCCTGCACCTGGACGAATACCTGCACAAGCGGGTCATCGGCCAGGACGAAGCCGTGCAGAAGGTGACGGAGGCCATCCTCCGCTCCCGGGCAGGGATTTCCGATCCCAACCGGCCCATCGGCTCCTTCTTGTTCCTGGGTCCCACCGGCGTGGGCAAGACGGAGCTGGCCAAATCCCTGGCCGAGTGCCTTTTTGACGACGAGCACAACATCGTGCGCATCGATATGACCGAGTACATGGAGAAATTCTCCGTCTCCCGGCTGATCGGCGCGCCTCCGGGATACGTAGGCTACGATGAGGGCGGTCAGCTCACCGAGGCCGTGCGCCGCAAGCCCTACAGCGTGGTGCTCTTTGACGAGATCGAGAAGGCCCACCCGGACGTGTTCAACATTTTGCTGCAGATTCTGGACGATGGGCGTATCACCGATTCCCAGGGCCGAACCGTGGATTTTAAAAACACCATCATCATCCTCACCTCCAACCTGGGCAGCTCCTACCTGCTGGAGGGCATCGACCCGGATGGCAGCATCAGCCCTCAGGCCCAGGAGGCGGTCATGGCCGAGCTGCGCCGCAGCTTCCGACCGGAATTTCTCAACCGGCTGGACGAAACCATCCTCTTCCGCCCCCTGACCCGGGAGAATCTCAGCGGTATTGTGGAGATCATGGTAGAGGGTCTGCGCAGCCGCCTGGCCGACCGCAGCCTGAAGCTGGCGCTCAGCGACGAGGCCAAGGCTCTGATTATCCAGCGGGGCTACGACCCCCTCTACGGCGCCCGTCCCCTGCGCCGCTACCTGCAGAGCAGTGTGGAAACGCTGATCGCCCGGACCATTCTCCGGGGCGACCTGGCCGCCGGCTCCACCATCACCGTGGACGTGCAGGACGGCGAGCTGGTCTGCCGGTAAAGCCCCGGCACCCCGCGCCCCCCACAACGAACACGCCCCCTGGGTCGAAAGGCCCAGGGGGCGTTGGTTTTTTGCGCTGTGCTCTTGTTTCGCCTTCCCCTTACGCCATGCCGATCAGCTTGGCGTAGCGGTAC
>CACZSJ010000131.1 GCA_902783825.1 Oscillospiraceae bacterium
CACGGTAAGCGAATAAAACTTGTAGACCGTGGACTTCGGGCTGCCACACGCACAGAGAAGCATGAGCACCACAAGAAGTAATGCGAAAATGCTGACAAATTTTCTCGTGGGTTTTCCTCCAGATGTTTCAAAATTTTGCTTATTTTAATTTTTTAAGCGTCCCTTTCCATCTTTTCCCGTATCGCCTCAACGATAAGTGCGTTGGGGCTTTTGTTTTGGATTTCTGCGAAGGTATAATTGTCACATATCACTTAATTACCGGAGCTATTCCCTCAGCAGCTCTGTGGGAATTCTTTGATGACGAAAGTAGTAGAGCTGGTCCCGTTCATTGATTGGCCGGAGAACACGGCACGGGTTGCCCGTTGCCACAACGTTGGAGGGCATGTCCCTGGTGACGACGCTGCCGGCGCCGATTACGGTATTGTCGCCGATTGTCACGCCTGGAAGAATGATCGCACCTGCGCCAAGCCAGCAATTGCGCCCAATCCGTACCGGCTGATTATACTGATAACCCTCTTTCCTCAGCTGCGGCAGCACAGGATGCCCGGCTGTAGCAATAACAACATTCGGGCCGATCATTGTATAATCTCCGATATAGATATGGGTATCGTCAACCAGGGTCAGGTTGAAATTGGCCCAGACATTCCGCCCCAGATGAAGATGGGCGCCGCCCCAGTTTGCATGGAAAGGCGGCTCAATATAGCTTTCCTCGCCGATTTCTGCCAGCATCTGCTGTAGCAAGGTCATGCGTTTTCCCGTCTCCGAGGGGCGGGAGCTGTTATAATCATACAACAGCTCCATGCATTTGGTCTGCTCCACGGTGATGGCCGGGTCCAGGGGCAAATACAGCTCTCCGCTGTGCAGAATATCCAGAACAGACATATCGGCTTATTTCTTGACCAGGTATTTGCGCATATCCAGCGAACAGGCCGCGAGGATGATGGCGCCCTTGATGATAAACTGCAGGTTGGGGTTGATGCCCAGCATGTTCAGCGCCACGAAGATGATGCGAAGCACGAACACGCCCAGCACGATGCCGCCGATATTGCCGGTGCCTCCGACGAAGGAAACGCCGCCGATTACGCAGGCCGCGATGGCATCACACTCGTTGTTCAGACCCGTGCCCGCCGTGATGGAGCCCAGACGGGCAGCCTCCACGAAGCCGGCATAACCGTACATGGCGCCGGCCAACGTGTGTACCATCACGGTGGTCATAAACACATTGACGCCGGAGACCTTCGCCGCCTCCATGTTGGAGCCTACGGCGAACATGTTTTTGCCGAAGCGGGTCTTGTTCCAGATAAACCACATGAGGGCTACCAGAAAGATGGCAAAGATCACGTACCAGGGGATGGAAACATTCCAGTTGCTGATACGGATGGCGGGGCCGGACACAGCGCTCTTAAATTCCTGGGCGACATTGCTGATGGGGCCGCCGCCGTTGCCGTTGATCTGGAAGAACATCAGAATGATGCCGTAGGTGATCAGCTGCGTGGCGAGGGTGACAATGAAGGGGTGCAGGCTGAACTTGGCCACAAAGAAGCCGTTGACCAGACCGATCACCGCACCGGCCAGCATGACCATCAGCATGACCGCGATGATCCAGCCGCCGCTGGTGGCGGGCAGATGCTCAAAGATCAGCTTGGAGGCCGCACGATTTTGAAGGAAAGCCGCCGACATAGCTGCCGACAGGCCGAAAACACGGCCAGCAGACAGGTCGGTGCCGGTCAGCACGATGCAGCCGCCAATGCCCAGGGCCATAGGCAGGGAGACGGCGGCCAGCATGATGATATTGACAATGGAGCTGGGGCTGAGGAAATTCTTGTTGACGATGGCCGTGAAAATGATGAAGATGGCCATCAGAATGTACAGCGCGTTATTCAGCAGCCCGTCCGTCCAATAGCGGCGGCGGTCCAGCCGGTCAAGCGCCTGGTACTCCTGTTTTTTTCTCGCAAAAAAGCCGTTCTTAGCCATGATCTTCCTCCTCAAACGTATTTCGCGGCCAGGGTCATGATCTCCTCCTGGGTGGTAGTGCGGGCATCTACTTCGCCGGCCAGACGGCCTCCGGACATGACCAGAATTCGGTCGCAGATGCCCAGCAGCTCCGGCATTTCGGAGGAGACCACCAAAACGGTTTTGCCCCGGTTGGCAAGATCCAGAATCAGCTGATAGATCTCATACTTGGCGCCCACGTCGATGCCACGGGTGGGCTCGTCGAGCAGGAGCACCTCCGGGTCGGTGAGCAGCCAGCGGCCGATGATGACCTTCTGCTGGTTGCCGCCGGAGAGACTGCGGATCTTGGTCTCCTGAGAGGGCGTCTTGGTGCGCATGGCGTCGATGGACCACTGCGTGTCCTTCCTCATGGTTTTTTCTGACAGCCACACTCCCGCCTTCAGATGCTTCTTCAGGCTGGAGATCACAGTATTATCCCGGATGTTCTCAATAGCAAAGATGCCGGTGGCGCGGCGCTCCTCGGTGAGCAAGGAAAAGCCGTTTTTGATGGACTCCCGGGGCGTGCGGTTGCGGCATACCTTGCCGTTTAGCTTTATGGTGCCGCTCTTGCGGGTGGCGTTGCCAAAGATGTTCTCCAGCGTCTCCGTGCGGCCGCTGCCATCGAGACCTGCGAGGCCGAGGATTTCGCCTTTGTGTGCCTGGAAACTGACGTCCTTCAGCAGGCTGTACTGGGCGCTGAGATTCTCCACCTCCAGCGACACCTCGCCGACCGTGTTGGTCTTTGGCGGAAACTGATTGGTCAACTCGCGGCCGACCATATAGCGGATGATGTCTGCCATTTCCAGCTCGGCGGCTGGCTTGGTGACAACATGCATGCCGTCCCGCATGACGGTGATGGTGTCGGAAATGCGCTTGATTTCCGCCATTTTGTGGGAAATGTAAATGATGCCCACGCCACGGTCGCGCAGCATGTTGATGATGCGAAACAGATGCTCCACCTCCTGCTCCGTCAGGGACGAGGTGGGTTCATCAAAAACGATTACCTTGGAATGATAGGAAACGGCTTTGGCGATCTCTACCATCTGGCGCTGGGAAACCGGCATGGTGCTCATGATGCGTCTGGGATCTACATTTACCCCCAGCTCCTCGAACACTGCCTTGGTGTCGTCGTACATCTTCTTTTCGTCCACCATGACGCCGCCGATCGTGGGATACCGGCCAAGCCATATATTATCCATGACTGAACGTTTAAGGGCCTGGTTCAGCTCCTGGTGTACCATGGCGACGCCGTTTTGCAGCGCCTCCTTGGAGCTCTTGAAGTCCACCTCCCGACCCTCCAGATAGATGTGTCCGCTGTCCTTGCTGTAAATGCCAAAGAGGCATTTCATCAGCGTGGACTTGCCGGCACCGTTCTCGCCCATGAGCGCATGCACCGTTCCCGCCTCCACATCCAGAGAGACTTGATCCAGCGCCTTGACGCCGGGAAAGGTTTTGGTGATATCCGTCATTCTCAGGAGGATATCCTCTGCCATATTCTTACCTCCCACTCTGTTGAATGAGGAATTATCTTCCGATAACTCCAAGTCGGGGCAGCCGTCATTAGACGGCTGCCCCGATCAGGCATGCATGTGAAATCAGGCGACGGGCTGGTAGGCAACAAACAGCTTGTTGGTGAAGCCCTCGGCCATGCTCACGCCTTCGCCGGAGGCCAGAGCAGCCAGAGCGTCGGCGGGCGTGGCGCCGCCGCCCAGGGCGACGACGGTGGAGCAGATAGCCTCAGCCATAGCGGGCGCGGACTGCAGGACCGTGCCGGTCATGCCGCCGGCGGCGATGGCGTCGCGAGCGGGCTGGGTGGCGTCAACACCGAATACGGGGATCATCTTGCTGTCGCCGCCGTTGTTGTAGCCGGCGTTCTGCAGAGCGGCCATGGCGCCGAGCGCCATGTCGTCGTTGTTGGCGATAACAAGCTCGATCATGTTGCCGTTGGCCTCGGAGTACTCGGCCAGGTTGGTGGTCATGAACTCATTGCCGGCCGCAGCGGACCAGGCGCCGTTGGGGTCAAGCTGGTACTTGTCGCTGTTGCTGGAGTTGAAGTACACGAGCTCGGGCTTGCCGGCAGCGGTCAGGACGGCGTTAGCGTCCTCTACGCCGTACTTCGTGCGGTAGATGGCCTCGACGTTGGTGGCGTCACCCATGAACATGGCATAGGAAATCTCGCCGTCGCCGTTGAGATCGACTGCGTCATAGTTGGCAAGCAGATACTCGCCGATCATCTTACCCTGCATGTGGCCAGCCTCGGGGGCATCGGTGCCGATAAAGGCGATGCCGTCGTTGGCGTTGAGCAGCTTGCCCTCCTCGCCGTCGCCCTCAATGGCGCGGTTGAAGAACACGACGGGCAAGTCGCCCGCGGCATCGATGATCTGCTGGGCGGCGTCGGCGGAGCCGGAGGTGACCAGGTTCACGACCAGGATGTTGAAGCCGTTGGTAACAGCGGTCTGGACCTGCTCGAGCTGAGTGGCCTGATTGTTGGCAGCGTCAAAATTCTGGAAATCAACGCCGGCTTCCGTCAAATCCGCGTCAAGGGCGTCACGGACGGTGGACAGGAAAGCGTCCCCGAAGTTGTACCAGAAAACGGCAACTTTGGGTGCGGATGCGTCGGCAGCGGGCTCGGCAGCGGGCTCGGCGGCAGGAGTGGCGGCAGGGGCGGCACTCTGACCGCAGGCGGCCAGTGCGAAGACCATGACGACTGCCAGAAGCATAGCAAGGGTCTTTTTCATTGTACAATTCCTCCATATAAATTTTTTGTTTCAGGGTATAGATACCCTTGGATGGTTTCTATTTTATCAGGCCCGAGTGCATTTTCAATTGAATTCCTTACGCAAAAGGTTAGATTTTTTACCCCGTTTTTTATCCCGTGTCAAATTCGGCACCTCATTTTTGTGTAAGTTTTACAAAACGCCGCGTCACCCAAAGGAAAACAACGCCTTCTGGCTCTCGATGGTGAACATGTTGTCGGCCGTGATGATGGTGGTGGCCGTGTCGATGAGCCGGTTAGGGTCAAAGCTCTGCCCCTCCAGCAGCTTCCAGGCCGTCTCCACGCCCAGATAGCCCATGGCATAGGGGTTCTGGGCGATCAGCGCGGACACAGTGCCGCTGCGCATCAGATCCACGCACTGCACATTGGTGTCGAAGCCCACCACCCGCACGGTCCCGGCCAATCCCAGCCGGTCTGCGGCCTGGGCCACGCCCACGGCCAGCGGCTCGTTGAGGCCTACCAGCACGTTGATCTCCGGGTAATCGGCCAGCAGGATTTCCGTCCCGGCGGCGGCCGCATCCGGCGTGGCGGACACGTTGACCGTATGGACGCCCCGGACCCGCCCATCAGAGGCCAGGACCTCCCGCAGTCCCATTTCCCGCTCCTGCCCGTTGCGGCTCCCCAGGTCGAAATTGACGATCCCCACATAGAGTTCCGGCTCTTGGGTGTCCAGCACCGCCGCAGCGGTCATACGCCCGGCCTGCAAATTGTCCGTGCCGATGCGGGCGCTGACCTTCCGCGAATCCACGTCGCTGTCGATGACCACAATCTTGACGCCAGCGTCCGCCGCTGCGTCGATGGCGGCAGCGTTCTCTGTATAGCTGATCGCGGAAAAAATGATGGCGTCCGCATTGTGTTCCGCCGCCTGGGCGATATATTCATTTTGCTTGCCGTAATCTTCCTCGGTTTCCGGCCCCACAATGGTGAGATCCACGTTGTATTCCGCCTTGGCAGCGTTGGCACCGGCAAAGGCGGAAAGCCAAAAGTCTGTGTCTGTGGATTTGGCCACGAACCAGACTTTATACTGTGCGGCTTTGATGCCATGGCTCGTCGGGCCGCAGCCGGTCAGGAACAGAATCAAAGACAGCATCAGAGAAAGCCACCTTCTACTTGTTTTCATACTGGGCCTCCTCTCGAATTTTGGGCATGCGGATATGAACCTTTGTCCCCACGTCCGGCGTACTGTCGATGGTGATGCCATAGGCGCTGCCAAAGTAGATTTTCAAGCGGTCGTTGACATTCTTGATGCCGATTCCTGCCCGGTCGCTGTGTTCCTTGCTCATGATGGCGCTGATCTGTTCCGCACTCATGCCGGATCCGTTGTCCGCCACAGTGAAAACCACGTCGTTCCCTTCACTTTTGATGGAAACAGCAATGCTCCCGTCGTCCACCAGGCCGTTGAGGCCATGATAAATGGCGTTCTCGATGATGGGCTGAAGGGTGATCTTGTTGCAGAGATAGTCCAGGCAGTCTTCGTCCACGTCAAAGCGATAGACAAACTGGTTTTTATATCGGTGTGCCTGGATCTGCAGATAGCTCTCCGCATGCTGCAGCTCGCTGCGGATGGGGATCAGCTCGTGTCCGCGGCTGATGCTGATGCGAAACAGCCTTGCCAGGGCGTTGACCATCTGAACCGCTTCGGCGTTTTTTCCCTGCTCACACATCCAGGAGATGGAATCCAGGGTATTGTACAGGAAATGGGGATTGATCTGAGACTGCAGAGCGCGCAGCTCCGTTTTGCGCAGGTTGATCTCCTCTTGCCGCACAGTTCCCATGAGCTCCTGGATCCGCAGTACCATGTGCCTGAAAGAGTTTGAGAGATCCCTTACTTCCCGAGTGCCGTCTACGGGCTCATAGCTGAAGTTGTCGGCATCCTGCTCAAACTGTTCCATGGCCCGGGCGAGGCCCTGAATGGGACGGGAAAGGACCCGGGAGAGCAGCGCGCTGATGAGGAACGTGGCCGCCAGGATCAGCACTGCCGCTACGACCAGAATGCGAACAAGCTCTCCCAGACTCTCAAGAATCACGTCCTCCACAAAGCTTACACCAACAACCCGCCAGCGGGTGTTGTTCAGGGTTTGCAGCGTGTAGATCACACGGCCTTCCATATGGCTTCCATCCGCCAGCGACGAGATCAGCTCCACGTTTTCGGTTTTCAGGTTTGAGTACAGCAGCTGCTGCTGCGGATGATAGACGATGTTCCCGTCTGTGTCCAACAGAAAACAGTAGCCCCGGCGGCCGATACCCACATCGTTGATATAGTCAGAGATGTTGCTGCAGCTGATATCCAGCGCAACCCATTTTTCTATAATCCCCGTGCTTGCCGGCCTGACCATGGTGATGGACCAGGGGTAGTATCCAGCGAAGAGGTTGACCACATGGGCTGCGGAGATATAGCCGTCTGATTCCGTTTCCAGGCGCTGGCGGTCAAAAGACAGATTGAGTTCCAGCGCGCTCAGCGGCGTATGACCGAGCGAATAGCATCGGACGAGTTTGCCGGTCTCGGTGTAGGTGGAGACGGCAATGACATCCGGGCGGATTCGCAGAAAGGCGTCAAAGAATTCCTCCCGCGCAGTTGTACCGGCCTCCAGCTCGGCATAGAGGGTGTTCATCACAGTGTCGATATCACTCAGATAATCATTGACGGTATTGCTGACCTGAGCGATTGAGCGCTGACCGGCGGTCTCTGCGTTGCGGATCAGTGCGCGACGGTAGGTCTGGAAAAAAAGCAGCATGGCGCTCACCAGAACGAGCAGTATCGTACCGATGATGGACAGCAGGAGCACAGTGTTCATCCGAAGACCTCTGCGTTTCACACGGCCCCCTCCTCTCCCCGACGCATCTTCGCGGGCGACACACCGTAGTATTTCTTGAAGCAGAAGCTGAAATAGTGCTGGTCACTGTAGCCGCAGCGCTGCGCCACCTCACCGATCTTCAGTGTTTTCATCTGGATCAGGGCTTTGGCCGCCTCCATTCGCTTTTGGATGAGAAGATTGATAAAGGTGTCCCCCGCGTATTTTTTCATGTTGGCGCTGAGATAGTTGGGGCTCACATGCAGCTCCTCACTCACAGAGTTCAGGGAGAGCTCCTCATCCATGTAACGCGTCTCAATGATCCGCAGCGTGCGGTCCACCAACAGACTCATGCCGGCCTGCTTGTTCTGGGAGAGCCTGTCCTGGCCAGCCAGGCACAGCCCATACACCCGGCTTCGAAACACAGCGGGATCCAGTCCCGCACGGAGAGGATCTGTCAGCCCAAAGCGCGTGAGCAACCGTAAACACTCCGCATCCCCCAGTGTGGATCGCAGCACTCCCTGCGCCGCCACCAGCAGCTGCATCACGGCCATTTCATTGGCGGAAGTGCCGAGCGCGGAGGAGAGGAAGCTTTCCAGTTCCTTCCTGTCGCCGCTGAACAAAAGACGGTCAAACTGTGCGGCTTGGTATCGCTCATCATGAAGAGGCATTTCCGCCGCCTGAAGCCGGCTGATATGCTGCACACCGGGGCCATCGGCCAGCCGGGCAGCATCCACGGCCTCCCGGCAGGCGGCGCCGCAGCGTTCCAGCCGGTCGAATCGCCGACTGATTCCCAGGGTGCATTCCGCATTCAGAAGGCGTTTGGCCACATAATACAGTTCGTCGAGCGTGTCGTCCAGCCGCTCAAACCCGTTCTCGGAGACAAGGAGGCTCAAGATCCGGGGTCCAGAGACAAAGCTGCTGCAGCTGTAGGATCTGCGCAGCACATTGTCCACGATCTGCGCGGCATTCTGAGGAAGGACTTGCGCGCTGTCCACGGACAGACACAGTACCATCAGCTCAAAGGGCTCGGTAAAGAGCATGCCGCAGTTCTCCAGGAGGAGGCGGCGCCCCGCCTCCGACACGGGCCAGGGGAAGGGATCCAGCAGCAGCGTGGAGACAGCCAGAGACAGATCGCCCGTCGTCTCCTTGGGGGCAAAGGCGCGGAATCTCCCTTCCATCTTTTTATGGATATCCCTCAGCGCCTGGGTCAGCTCGGCCAGGCTGATGGGCTTGAGCAGATAAGCGATCACATCGCTCTCAATGGCGCTTTGAGCATATTCAAAATCGTCATAGCCGGACAGGAAGGCCACCTGGATCAGCGGCTGCAGCTCCCGCACCTGGCGCGCCAGTGCGGTGCCGGTAATGAAGGGCATCTGGATGTCCGTCAGCAGTAGATCGGGCTGCAGCTGCTCCACCAGCTGCAGCGCGTCAAGGCCGTTGTCGGCGCTGCCCACCAGTCGGAAGCCGAGTTCCTCCCAGCGGATCATGCCGCACACGGCGTCGCGCAGCTCCACCTCATCATCCGCGACAATGATCGTAAAAAGCTGATCCTTCATTTGTCTCACCTCAACTTTAAGTATACAAAAAGCGAAATTGTTTGTAAAGGCGCAGAAAAGTTCTTTTCAACAGGAGGAAAGAGAAGTATAATCAAATCAAGTAATGCAAAAAAACAGGAGGCTGCCATGGATCTCGCGGAACGGATCGTATTATCCCGGGAATATCTTTCCTGCTTTGACTATGATCATTATCCCTCATGTTTTCAAACCTTTGAAGCGGAATGCGCTCCTTTTTTTGAGGTACTGGATACTGCCGGGCTGGAACAAGCCGCTGCCATACTGATAGAAACGCTGGAGCGGCGCCGGGCAGCACTTCCCCATCGGGAGCAGAAACTTGCCGCGGCAGAGGAGAAACGGGTTCTGGCGCTTTTCCTGTCTCCCGCCGCCGTCCGTTGGGGCGGCCTTGCTGCATCGTTCGCAGAAGAGCTGAACCGGAAATGGACCGCGCGTTATCCCCGAAACACCTATCTGGTCGGAACTTATGAGGCGATCATGAAAGGCTTTGATTCCAACCTTCTGGGATTGCCCCTGCGAAAATCCAAAAGCAAAGGCTGAGGCGAGCCATATCCGCGATTATGAACGATTCATCCTACTCCACATCAAAGGCAAGCAACGACGAAGCGCAAAGGTTTTACAAAAGCGTGGAAGCGGCGTCGATGCATGATACCGGGATTTGGATCGACATTCCATA
>CACZSJ010000132.1 GCA_902783825.1 Oscillospiraceae bacterium
AACAGACTCACCGCCGCCACGGGCACGGCCCAGATCAGCATCAGCAGCAGCAGGAAGATCGGGGCGGCATAGCCCGCGCCCAGCAGGGTGATAAACACCGCCAGCAGGTTCACCATCGCCGCCAGCACCGCCACCAGAATGTTGATCCGGGTGGCCACGAACACGCTGCGTCCGGTGTCGGCCATGTGCACCAGCGGGCCCAGACCCTCCCGGCACACCACCGCGGCGATCTTGCTCTCCTGAGCGGGCTTGGCCTCAGAGATGGCGAAGCGCTCCATATAGGGCGGGAAGTCGTAGCCGTCGGTGGCCACGTCGAAGATGCTGTGCAGGGTGTCGGGACTGATGTTGAAGTCCCGGATGGCGAAGATGGGATGCCGGTTGGAGCGGATCAGCCCCGTCAGGGCCTCGCGCACCTGGGGCAGGGCGGTATAGCTCATGTTGAAGATGCCGTAAAGCACTCCGTCGATGGCCAGCAGCACCGAGGTGCGGTTGACCAGCCGGAAGGGAATGCGCACGTTCATCAGCCGCATCAGATCCGTGCTGCCGCACAGCACCGTCTCGCCGTTGATGATGCCCTTCATGCCGCCGCCGGCCAGGAACTCAAAATGCTCCACATGGCGCATCACGCCCTCGTTTTTCTCCATCAGCTCGGCAAAGCAGTGGGACAGGCCGGAGCCGGAGGCGGCGATCATGCTGCCCGCGTAGGAGATGATCTTCTCCGCCGGGGCGTCGGCAAAGATGCGCACGCTCTCGATTTCCACGCTGCCGTCGGGGAACAGATCCCGGTCGGTCACGATCAGGTTGCCGCTGCGGCCCACGTCGCAGATGCCCGACCAGCCGGCCAGGGCCGCGCCGCTGGGGAAGATGCGCAGGGCGCCCAGACAATAGGGCAGGGCGTAGCACAGCAGCGCCGTCACCGGGATGGCGGGGCACAGCAGCACCGTCAGCACATACAGATAGTCCGAGCCGCACTTTTTCACCAGCGTGATCACCAGGCTCAGCAGCACCGCGGCCAGCAGCAGCACCGGCGAGAGCTTGACAAATACCGCCTCGTCCGGGGGCGCTTCCTCCGAACGGCGGACAAAGCCCGCCGAGGAGCGCAGGGATTTGAGCAGGGTGATGTTTTTGCCCTTCACGCCCCGCTCGGCGGTGACTGCGTAGCAGCGCCGGGCGATGGCGGGCACCCGCAGGGACTTGCGCAGGCCCCGGGCGCTGAGCAGAGAGGACAGGAGAATGCCCATCAGGCTCAGACTGGACAGCAGGCACAGGGGCGTGTGGCTGTGGCCGAAGCCGCGGATGGCCACGGCCAGAGCGTCCAGACTGGTCAGCACGCAGGCCAGACAGGCCAGACAGTCCGCGCCGAAGCGGGCACGGGCCAGGTTGATGGCCGCGTTGGTGACCAGGTCCAGGCACAGCAGCATCAGCGTCAGCTGCAGACCCAGGAGCATGGCCGCCGCCACCGGGGCGGATTTCAGCGCCCCGCTGACCGGCAGACCCAGGGTGATCCAGGCCATCACCAGCAGCAGCACCAGTCCGATCCGGAAGCGCAGCCGCAGGGTATGTACGTACGAGCCGTAGTGCTTGGACGCGGCGGCCACCGGGACCTCGGGCCCCAGCTCCTCGCTCTCGTCCTCCATGGTGTCGGCGTTGTTGGTGTCGCCGATGCCCCGGAGGCGGATCAGCGAGCCGGTGAGCAGCCCCATCAGCCACTGGTGGAAGCTGGGGAAATTGTCCTCTTCCGGATCCAGCTCCCAATCCGCGTCGGGATTGGGGGGCGCCTCCCGGGCGCCTTCGTAGCGTTCCTCGTAATCCTGTTCCGGCGCGTAGCCGGCGGGCGCGGCGTCCCGATCCCGCAGGAGCCGGGCCCGGATGCGCCGGGCCTTCCGGGGATCTTCGTCCTCCTCCGGGGGCAGCTCCACCCGATCCTCGGGACGGCGGAAGAAGTTGGCCGCCGTCTCCAGCCGGGGGTCATGGGCCGGGCTCTCTTCCCGGGCCGCCGTCTCCGGCCTGTGGGCGTCCTGTGCCGTCGGAGCCTGGGTCTCCGCCGCCTCCCGGGCGGCCTCCGCGGCCGCGAAGCCGTAGGGGTCGTAGTGCTCGGGCGGCGCGTTGATGGGGCGCTTCTCGGGGGTCTTCTGCACCCCCCAGTCCCGCAGGGCGGCGAACCAGGCCGGCTCCTTCTTCGCCGGGGCCTCGTCCTCCTCCTCGTGCACCCACTGGGTGGGGATATCCACGCTGACGGCGCTGGGCGGTACATAGTCCTCATCGGGACTCAGATCCACCTCGCGGCCGTCGAAGGTGATTTTCTGCTTGCGGCGGAGTTTGCCGCCCAGATCAAAGCGGGGGTCAAAGCTGCGCGGGGCGCGCCGCTTGCCCTTCTCGTAGGCCGCCTCCTCCCGGAGTCCGGCATAGCCGCTGTCCTCCATCTGGGCGATGAAGGCCAGAGCCTCGTCCGCCATGGCGGATACGCTTCCCGCCGCCTTCGCCCCGGCCGCCTGGGTGGCGCCCAG
>CACZSJ010000133.1 GCA_902783825.1 Oscillospiraceae bacterium
ACGCAGCATCCAGTAGCTGCTGCTGGAGAGCATGGAGCGGGACAGCGTTGCGGCGTTCACCGGCAGACGCGTCCGCTGGGCCCAGTCGCAGTAACGAATATCCCCCGGATCCTGGGTCGCCCGCATGTTTTCCGCGTAGAAATCTGCTGCTGCATAGTAAGCCGTGTTATAACAAAAGCTCTTGAGCAGCAGCGGTTTATACGCTGTGTCCCGCTTCAGCAAGCTGCCCAGGGCCTCTTCCGCGAAAAGCGAGGTGGAAATATGATCGGCGTGGTTTTCATAGTCGCTGCAAAAGATCACGTCCGGGCGCAGCTGATCCATCACCTGCTCCATATCCTCCAGCAGATGCCGACGGGTATAGCTGTTCCCCGGGTGAAAGGCCGGATGCTCCGGCAGTCCATAGGTCTCCGTGCGGCGATCGTGGGAGAGCACCACCAGATCCTCCGGCGCGTTGTAGATGCTCTTCTCCCCTTCGTAAAACCAGCCGTCCCCATAGCCCAGAAAAATCACCTGTTCCTCCGGAACGCCCAGCTTGTCGGCCACGCGCAGCGCTTCCCTCATTCGAGCCTCGCCTTTACCCAGATAGTCCCCATTGGTAACGAATAGCAGATGCACCTGGCTGCCGTAACGGCAGTATTCCTCAATCACACCGCCGGCGATATTGATTTCATCATCCGGGTGGGGCGCGATTACCAACACCTTCTGTCCGCCATAGAGCCGGGCTTTTCCCTCGTCCACCTGGGCATAGGCGCCGACCCGGGCAAAGCCCGCCAGAAATCCCGCCGTTAAAAACAGCAGAGCCAGACCCAGGCACAACAGACTTCGCCCCAGGCGCCGCAGCAGGCGCAGAGAAAGCCTTCGGGACCCTGCCAAAAGCAAAAAGAACCCGCCGATACAAGCAGCAAAAACCGCCGCCGGCATGGGCATGCCGGCGATGGCCGCGCACAAATCCGCGGCAGTCGCCAGCAACGCCGCCGACAGCAGCGCGTACAAAGCTTTCAGCAGGGCTTGTTTTTTCATCGCTTCATTTCCTTTGGAAGTTCCGCCAGGGCGGGACTGTTTGCCTCTGGGCAGGCGCAGACCAGAGCACCGGCTTTCAACGCCGCTCGGGCAGTCCGCTCCAGATCGAAGCCCTGAAGCTCCGCCCAGAGAAGCGCTGCCATCGCCGCATCGCCGGCGCCAGTGCTGTTGACCACGCGGGCCGCGCAGCAGGGCAGGCGCAGCAGACGCTCGCCCTGGGCGGCCAGCATCCCCTGGGCGCTCAGACTGATGTAGACCCGTTTCACGCCCCGATCCAGCAAGGCTCGGGCCGCCTGTTGCGCATCCCGCCGCCCGGTCAGGGCTTCCGCCTCCAGCGCGTTGGGCTTGATCGCCGTCAGCGCCGGCAGGATGGCCGCCAGTCGGGACGCCTTTGTGGTGGAAACCGGATCTGCGTAGAGGGGCACGGTGCAGCGCTCCGCCACAGCGCGCAGGGTTTCTTCCGGCAGATTGCCGTCTACAAACACCGCATCCGCCCCATTGATTCGCTCCCAGCAGGGGTTTAGCATTTGGGGCGTGATGGTTTCGGTGATCTCCATGTCGGAGACCGCCGTCTGCATCTCCCCCTTTTCATCGGTCACGTACAGGTAGGTGGAGCTGCGCCGACCGGGCAAAATCCTGCTCATGCTCAGGTCTATGCCCAGGCGGCGGCAGCTGTCCTGCAGGGCGACGCCGTATACGTCGTCGCCCAAGGCGGTGATCAGGCTGACCTCCTGCCCCAGCAGGCATAGATCGTGGGCCACGTTTCGGCCCACGCCGCCGGGACGCACCGTCACCGTACCGGGATTGGAATCCCGCAGCACCAGCCGTCCCCGGGGACAGCCGCAGATGTCCATGTTGGCGCCGCCGATGACGACAATTCGCTTTATTTCACGTTCCATATGTTCCCGGCGTACTCCGCCACTGCCCGATCCGCCGCGAAGAAACCGCTCTGCGCGGTATTCATGATGGCCAGGCGTGCCAGCTCCTCGCTGTCCGCGATCCGCTCATACAGGCGACGCTGGCAGTCCACGTAGGCCCGGTAATCGGCGATGAGCATATAGGGATCTCCGCCGTAGAGCAGACCGGACACCAGGTCTGAATAGCTCTTGCCGTCGGCAAAGCCCTGGCTGAAGCGGCCCAGAATCCGCTGGATCTCCCAGTCGGCATTGGCCGCCGCCGCCGGATCGTAGCCGTTCTGGCGCATGCGGGCGATTTCATCGGTGTGCAGACCGAAAAGGAACATGTTCTCGTCTCCCAGGCGCTCGTACATCTCCACGTTGGCGCCGTCCAGGGTACCGATGGTCACCGCGCCGTTCATCATCAGCTTCATGCAGCCGGTGCCGGAGGCCTCCTTGCCGGCAGTGGAAATCTGCTCGGAAACCTGCGCCGCCGGCACGATGGCCTCCGCGGCGGAAACCCGGTAGTTCTCCACGAAACAAATCTGCAGCTTGTCCTTGCAGATCGGATCGTTGTTCACGTCCGCCTGCATGCTCAACAGCAGTTCGATGATCCGCTTGGCGGTCCGGTAGCCTGCAGCCGCCTTGGCGCCGAAGATGAAGGTCCGGGGCACAAAGTCCATATTGGGATTGTCGTGCAGCTGCATCTGCAGACTGGCGATGCTCATGGCGCACAGCAGCTGGCGCTTGTATTCATGCAGGCGCTTGACCTGCACGTCCACGATGGCGTCCGGGTTCAGGACAAAGTCGTCGTTACGCTTGGCAAACGCAGCAAAGCGGAGCTTGTTCTCGTGCTTGATGTCGTTGATGCGCCGACGCACCTGCGCGTCAGAGGCAAAGTCGGCCAGGCCCGCCAGCTCCTCGGGCCGGGTCAGATAGGAATCGCCGCCCAGCAGCTCGCAGATCAGCCGATGCAAACCGGGATTGATCTGGGCGAGCCAGCGCCGGTGGTCAATGCCATTGGTCACGTATGTAAAACGCTCCGGCCGCAGCGAGCAGACGTCGCGGAACAGATCGTCCTTGAGGATCTGTCCGTGGAGCCGGGACACCCCATTTACCTTATAGCAGGCAGCCAGACACATGTTGGCCATGTGGACCTGTCCGTCCCGGATAATCAGGTTGCGTCCCACCCGTTCATCCCAGTTGAAGTTGTAAATCAAATAGTCGCACCAGCGGCGATTGATCTCGCACATGATCTCCCACAGGCGGGGCAACAGCTGCTGCACCAGATCCTGCGGCCATTTCTCCAGCGCCTCGCTCATCACCGTGTGGTTGGTGTAAGCCACGCTCTCGCGCACCAGCTCCCAGGCCTCGTCCCAGCCCAGCTCATACTCATCCATGAAAATGCGCATCAGCTCGGGGATGATGAGCGCGGGGTGGGTGTCGTTAATCTGAATGGTGTGATGCTGGGCAAAGCTGTGGATATCGCCCCAGACCCGGATATGCTTGCGCACGATATCCTGGGCCGTGGCGGAGACGAAGAAATACTGCTGCTTCAGGCGCAGGGTCTTGCCTTCCACGTGATCGTCCGCCGGATAAAGAACCTTGGTAATCACCTCGGCCATGGTGCGCTGCTCCAGACTCTTGACGTATTCGCCCTCGGAGAACAGGTACATGTCCAGAGAATTGGGACTCTTGGCGTCCCAGAGGCGCAGGGTGTTGATCTCCTTGGCTTCGTAGCCGGCAATCAGCATGTCCCGGGGCAGTGCGATTACGGCGGTGTACCCGGTATGCTCCGCCCGGTAACGGCCGAAGTTGTCCCAATGGGGCGCGATCTGGCCGCCGAAGCGCACCTCCACCTCGTCCTCGTGACGGGGAATCAGCCAGCTCTCCGCCGCCGTACGCCAGTTGTCGGCCACCTCGGTCTGTCTGCCGTCCTGAAAGCGCTGTTTGAAAATACCCAGCTCATAGCAGATGGAATAGCCTGTGGCCTCCAGGCCCAGGGTCGCCATGCTGTCCATGTAGCAGGCGGCCAGACGGCCCAGACCGCCGTTGCCCAGGCCGGCGTCCGGCTCTTCTTCAAAGATGTCGGCGGCGTTGCGGCCCAAATCCTCCAAGGCTCCGGTAACGGCCTCGCCAATGCCGATGTTGAAGGCGTTTTTCATCAAGCTGCGGCCCATGAGAAACTCCATGGACATATAGTGGATCTCCTTTTCGGCATGCCGGGGATCCTCCACCGCCAAAAAGCGGCTCATGATTTCGCGGATTACGATGGCCGTGGCCTGGAAAATCTGCTCGTCCGTGGCCGCCTGGCTGGTGGTAGAAAACTGCGCGCAAAGCTTATCCTCAATGGCGCTGCGCATTTCGTTGCGAGAAATTTCTCCGATCATAGAAAGGTCTTACCTCCGTGGATAGAATGATTGCTTGGGAAAGTGCAGAGGCTCAGCGCAGACAACGCCTCGTTTGCGCCGGGCCTCTGCATTTTCAAGCGGGCGGCCGGGCGGCCGCCCGCTGGGTTTTTAGCTATGTCGCGTCAGATTTTGCTTCCCTTGGGGACCACCACAGGCAGTTTGGGATTTCCTGTAAGCCGGACGCCGGAAGCAAAGTCCGAATACTTGTCCGCGATCACGCAATCCAGCTCCGCGCCCCGACCCACCGTGCAGCCGCGCATGATAATGCAGTTGCGCAGCTTGGCGCCGGCTTCGATCCGGGTGCCGGAAAAGAGGATGCAGTTTTCCACCTCTCCTTCCAGGATGCAGTTGTCCGCGATCAGACTGTTGCGGGCCACGGCTTCTTCGCCGTAATAGGTGCTGACTTCCTCGTGGGTCTTGGTGCGCACAGGGCGGTCTGGCGGGAAGATCTGCCGCCGGTTTTCCGGCAGGAGCATATCCATGCTGACCTGGTAATACTGCTCCGCCGTTTTAATGGCGTTGGCATAGCCGGAATGAACGTAGATGGCCATGCGTCCCCCATCGGCCAGGAACAGATTCAGGGCGTTGCGATGGAACAGGAAGAGATTCTCCGAGCGGCAGCGATCCATGATTTCCAGCAGCTTGTCCTTGCGGAAGATGTAGCCCTCCAGGGAAGCATAGCCCTCGCCGTCGCCCTCCCGATACAGGGACAGCCGTTCCACCAGACCGTCCTGGCCGGGGATCAGACGGTGATGCTCGCCCACGGGCGTGTGGTCTGTGCAGATGGCCGTGGCCTCTGCGCCGGATCGCTCATGCTGCCGGATGGCAGCCTGCAGGTCGATGTTGGCGCAGAGATTGCCCAGCAGCAAAATCACCCAATCCTCTTCGATGCTCTGGATATAGGTGGAAACCGCGTTCAGGGCCTCAACCGTTCCGTTGTAGTCGCCGGTGTGGTATTCGGGCAGACCAAAGGGGGGCAGCATCCGAAGACCCCCGCTCTTGCGGCTCATATCCCAGGCCTTTCCGCTGCTGATATGATCCAGCAGAGACTGATAATCTCGCTGCATGATGACGCCTACGTTCAAAATGCCGGCGTTGCGCAGGGAGGAAAGGGGGAAATCGATCAGCCGGTAACGGCCGCAGAAAGGCAGAGATGCCGCCGTGCGGGCCGCCGCCAGTTCCCGCAGCTCCGGATGGGAATGGTAGGCAAAGATGATTCCGTGATAGTTTCTCATCATTATACCTCCTCTCCCGTATAGACCATGGCCGCTGCCGGCACCTGCGCGCCAGAGCGGATCCGAATGTCCGGCCCGCAGGTGGCCACGCCCCAGTCCGCCGAGCCGTCCGGCGCGGCGCCTATGTGCGCGTTCGCCTCCACCACGGTGTTCTCGCCGATGATGGCGTATTCCACCACGGCGCCCTTTTCCACCACGGCGCCCGGCATCAGCACGCTGTAAACCACCCGTGCGCCCTCTGCCACCCGAACCGAGGGGGCCAGGACCGAGTTTTCCACATGGCCGTCGATTTCGCAGCCTTCGGTGACAATGGAGTGGATGACCTCCGCCTTCTCCCCCACGTAATGGGGCGGGCACACCGGACTGCGGGAATTGATGGGCCATGCGGGATCATAAAGATTGATAAGCGTAGTGGAAAGCATGTCCATGTTGGCGTCCCACAGGCTGGTGATGGTGCCCACGTCCCGCCAATAACCGTCGAAGCGGTAGGGCCAGAGCTTCTCCCCCGCGCCCAACATCTTGGGGATGATGTTTTTACCGAAGTCCTTGCTGGACTCGGGATCGTTCTCATCCTCGATCAGGTACTTGCGCAGCTTCGGCCAGTTGAAAATGTAGATGCCCATAGACGCCAGATCGCTCTTGGGATGGGCAGGCTTTTCCTCAAACTGATTGACGAAGCCGTCTTCTCCCAGATTCAGGATGCCGAAGCGGGTGGCCTCCTCCATGGAGACCTGCAGCACTGCAATGGTGCAGGCCGCGTCATGCTCCAGATGCTCCTGCAGCATCTTCGCATAATCCATCTTATAGATGTGGTCGCCCGACAGGATCAGCACATTCTCTGGGTCAAAGCTCTCGATGAATGCCATGTTCTGGTAGATGGCGTTGGCCGTGCCGGTAAACCAGGAGCCCTGTTCGCCCGGCCCCAGATAGGGCGGCAGAATGTACACGCCGCCGTCGGTCACGTCCAGATCCCACGGCTGGCCGGTGCCGATGTAACTGTTGAGCTGCAGCGGCCGATATTGGGTCAGCACGCCCACCGTGTCAATGCCGGAGTTGGCGCAATTGGACAGAGGAAAGTCGATGATGCGATACTTTCCGCCGAAGGGAACGCTGGGTTTTGCCACGTTCTGTGTCAGGGCATAGAGTCTCGAGCCCTGTCCGCCCGCCAGAAGCATGGCGATACAGCTCTTCTTCATATGCATCCTCCTCTTCGTTTTTCTTTCTCGCAGGCGACGGCCTCCCGCCGCTGTGTCCTTATCCGTTATAGCCGCTCATAGCCTTGTCCGGCCCCTGACTGATGTAACAGCCCACCGCCTGGGCGGCACGCTGCGCTGCCTGGGCCATGGTCTCCGCGTCCTGGTTTTTGAACGAAGACATCACCCAGTCCGCCATATCGTAGTCCGGATGGGGCGGCGCGCCCACCCCGATACGGATCCGGGGAAACTCCTCCGTGCCCAGGCAGGCAATGACGCTCTTCAGGCCGTTGTGGCCGCCGGCGGAACCCTTCTGCCGGATGCGCAGCTTGCCCAGGGGCAGCGCCGTCTCATCGGACACCACCAGCACCTGCGCCGGCGGCACCTTGTAAAAGCGGGCAGCCTTGCTCACCGCCTCGCCGCTGAGATTCATATAGGTCTGGGGTTTCATCAGCAGCACCTTCTCACCGCCGATCTCCCACACAGCCGTCAGCGCCTGAAACCGCAGCCGATCGATGCGCAGCTTCTGCGCCTGCGCCAGCGCGTCCGCCGCCATGAAGCCGGCGTTGTGCCGGGTACCCTGGTAGCGCGGGCCCGGATTGCCCAGAAACGCCACCACCCAGCTCACGCCGTTTTTGTTGGAAAACAGCATGCTCAGTTGTCAAACATGTTGGCGATGGAGACTTCTTCGTAGATGCGCCGGATCGCCTCGGCGAAGACAGAGGCCGTGGACAGATACTGGATCTTTTCGCAGGCAGGCATGTCTTCCGGATAGGGAATGGTATTGAGCAGCAAAAGCTCCTGGATGCAGCTTTCATGGATCCGATCAATGGCCGGACCGGAGAGTACTCCGTGGGTAGCGCAGGCGTAGACCTCCCGGGCTCCTCCAATCTCTTTGATCGCCTTGGCAGCGCCGCAGAGGGAGCCGGCGGTATCTACAATATCATCCAGCAGGATGCAAATCTTGTCTTCCACGTTGCCGATGATGTTCATGACCTCGGACTGGTTGGCCCGCTCCCGGCGCTTGTCCACAATGGCCATATTCACGCCCAGCTTCATGGAGAAGTTGCGGGCACGGGCCGTACTGCCCACGTCGGGGGAGACGATCATCACATCTTCATTCCCCTTGCCAAACTTCCGGGCAAAATGCTTGACAAACAGGTTGGAGCCCATCAGATTGTCCACAGGGATGTCGAAAAAGCCCTGAATCTGCGCGGCGTGCAAATCCATGGTCAGCACCCGGTCCGCCCCGGCGGCGGTGATCAGGTTGGCCACCAGCTTGGCCGAAATGGGGTCGCGGCTTTTGGCTTTGCGATCCTGCCGGGCATAACCAAAATAAGGAATCACCGCGGTAATGCGCCCGGCGGAAGCCCGGCGCATGGCGTCGATCATAATCAGCAGTTCCATCAGATTGTCGTTGACGTGGTTGCAGGTGGACTGGACGATAAACACGTCCTTTCCGCGCACAGGCTCATAGACGGAAATCGAACACTCGCCGTCGGCAAACTGCGAAACAGCGGCGTTGCCCAGGGGCATGTACAGCTCAGCGCAGATGTCCTGCGCCAGCGCGGGGTTGGAGTTGCCGGCGAAAACCCGAATTTCCTTGCCGTGTGAAATCATATCTCTCTTCGTCCTCCATTAACGTGAATCTTTCCGACCCCGCTGCTGGGATCGGCGCGGAAACCGTGCATGATGTTCGTGTTCATTATAACACATGGCCGTGGGGATTGGAAGCAAAACTCTGTCTCCGGCCAGAAAAAAAGCACAGAAAAAAGCAATTTACAATCCCATAAAATTTGTTTATAATAACGTAGTTGAGCGCAGTCGGCTGCGGCTGTCGCTTTCGGAGGCCACTCACCCGGACGCCTCTGTGTTTTCTCATTCTCAGACAAGGAACGTGATCGCATGCTTACATTTGAAGAATACAAGGTCAAACTGAACAACGCCAAGCCCGCGCTGGACCTGCTGCGCGGCGCGCTGAGGCTGGAGCCGGCTCTCAAGGAAATCGAAGAGCTGGAGGCCGCCAGCGAGCGGGATGGCTTTTGGAACGACGTGGAGAAATCCCAGAAGGTACAAAAGCGCCTTAAGGTACTCAAAAGCAAGGTGGAAAACTACCAAAAGCTCTGCGCTGCCTGGGACGATATGATGGTCATGTGCGAGATGGCCCTGGAGGAAAATGACGACTCCATGCTGGAAGAGCTGCAGACCTCCTTTGCTGACTTTTCCGAAAGGGTGGAGGCTACCCGTCTGAGCACCCTCCTCACCGGCGAGTACGACGCCAACAACGCCATCCTCACCTTCCATGCCGGCGCCGGCGGCACCGAGGCCCAGGACTGGGCGTCCATGCTCTACCGTATGTACAACATGTGGGCCGATCGCCACGGCTACAAGGTGAAGGTCATGGACTATCTGGACGGAGACGAGGCGGGGCTGAAAAGCGCCACCATTATGATTGAGGGCGAGAACGCCTACGGCTTCCTCAAAAGCGAGCATGGCATTCACCGTCTGGTGCGCGTTTCTCCCTTTGACGCCGCCGGTCGGCGGCACACCTCTTTTGCCGCCGTGGAGGTTATGCCCGAAATCAGCGACGACAACGAAATCGAGCTGCGGGACGAGGACATCAAGATGGACGTGTTCCGCTCCTCCGGTGCCGGCGGGCAGAAGGTCAACAAGACCTCTTCGGCAGTGCGCCTGACCCACCTCCCCACGGGCATCGTGGTGTCCAGCCAGGTGGAGCGCAGCCATTTTCAGAATTTGGAAAACTGCCGCAACATGCTCCGGGCGCGCCTGGCCGAAATCAAGGAGCGGGAGCATCTGGAGAAAATCAGCGACATCAAGGGCGTGCAGATGAAAATCGAATGGGGCAGCCAGATCCGCTCCTACGTTTTCATGCCCTACCAGCTGGTGAAGGACCATCGCACGGATTACGAAAACGGCAATATCCAAAACGTCATGGACGGCGATTTGGACGGCTTTATCAACGCTTTCTTGGCCATGCGGGCGGAAGACTGAATTCCGCCCCTCCCTTGCAAACCGCAGGAGCGGACTGTCGTCCGCTCCATTTTAACGCCCGCTTGGGCCCGGGTCCACATCTCCGAAGATCAAATCGTCAATGTCTTTTTCCATCGAAAGCCCTCCTTTGTTTTCACAGCATATCACTATGCTATGCGGCTGCAGGCTGCTCTATGCCTGTTTCCCTGCGCCGTTTTTCCGGCCGGCGGACCGCTTTTTCCGAAGAATCCGGCCAATTCGGATATTTTTGCTTGAATCCTCCGGCTCTTTGGGGTATAATGTCCCGGCAATTTATTGAAAAAAGGACGAAAGACTATGAGCGCTTCAACCGAAAAGAAAAACCGTCAGGCTGCCCGGCAAGCGGGGACCGACAAGAAGATGCTTGCCGCCCAGGAAGCCGCCAAAAAGCAGGCGCAGAGCCGCCGCCGCTGGACCCTCGGCAGCATTCTGGTGATCCTGCTGATCGCCGCCATTCTGTTTCTCAACTCCGGCTATCTCTACAGCAGCACCTCCGCCCTCAGCATCGGCGACCGGAAGTATTCTCCCGCCGAGGTGAACTACAACTACGCTGCGGAGTACATGAATTTTGCCAATCAGTACGGAAGCTACGCTTCCATCTTTGGTTTGGATACCAGCGGCGGTCTGGCCGGTCTGGACAGCCAGAGCTGTCCCATGCTGGAAGACGGCAGCTGGAAGGATTACTTCCTGGAGTCCGCCGAATCCAGCATGCTCCGGGTAAAGGCCCTGACCGACTATGCCGCGGCCAACGGCATCGCCTTAGATGACGAGGAGATCGCCCAGGTAGACGAGGGCTTTGCCGGTCTGGACGACTACGCCAAGTCCCTTGGCTACAGCAACGCCAACGGCCTGCTGGCCGCCAACTACGGCAACGGCGTCAACCAGAAGCTGGTTCGCAGCGCCCAACTGGAAAGCACGCTGGCCAACAAGGCATACCAGCACGTGCTGGACAGCTTCACCTACAGCGATGCGGAGCTGGAGGACTATTACACGAGTCTGGACGGCAGCAGCGACATGTTCTCCTATGCCTACTATCGTATCCTTGCGGAAACCGTAGAGCAGGCCGGAACAGACGGAGAAAGCACCCAAGCCCCCACCGAGGAGACTCTCCAGGCCGCCAAAGCGGAGGCTGAGGCCATCGTTCAGGCGTATCAGGACGGAGAGGGAGAGGATGCCCTGGCCCGCTTCCAGCAGGCGGTTGCCCAGCAGACCGACGGCGAAGGCTCTGCCCAGAGCAGCCGCAGCGCCGGCAGCTCTCTCAACAGCGCCTATCAGTCCTGGCTCATGGATACGCGCAGCGAAGGTGATCTCACCGTGGTCGAAGACGGCAGCGACACGGGATATTACGTGGTCCTCTATCTGGAGCGTGACGACAACCATTATCCCGTCGCCCAGGTGCGCCACATCCTGGTGAAAGCCGAAGCCGACGAAAATGGCAATTACAGCGAGCAAGCCAAGGCTGACGCCAAGGCCCGCGCCGAGGAAATCCTGGCCGAATGGGAAGCCGGAGACCGCAGTGAGGAGAGCTTTGCCAATCTGGCGGAGGTCTACTCGGAGGACGGCGGCTCCAACATGCAGGGCGGCTTGTACGACAGCGTGGCCAAAGGCCAGATGGTGGGTGAGTTTGACGCCTTCTGCTTTGCCGACCACAAGAGCGGCGACACAGGCATCGTCTACGGCGAAAGCAGCAGCTATGCCGGCTACCACGTGATGTACTACGTGGGGCAGGGCGATCTGTACAGTCAGGTCATCGCCCGCAACGACCTCAACAGCGAGGCCATTGAAGCCTGGATGAACGAGCAGCTGGAAAACTACGAAGCGCACCACGGGTTCTGGTACAAGCTTGTGGGCTGATCCAATAAAGGAAGAAAAAAGTTTCCCGGGATCGGGAAACTTTTTTTCTTATCCCGCGTCACACTGGCAGGGATATTTCCCAAACCGGAGGTTACGCATATGAAAAAAACACTTGCTCTGCTGCTGGCGCTCTTGATGGCGCTGTCTCTCTGCGCCTGCGGCAGCACAGCCAAGCCCGCCGCCGTTTTCCAGACGGCCTCAGATAGCGCCTATACCAACGCCGCTGCGCCCGTGCCCATGCCCGCCGCCGATTTTGACTATGAAGCCGCGGCCGAGGAGGCCGGAGGCTTTGCCGCAGCCGCTGGAAGCCTGCGGGAAGCGGAGGGGGACAATCCGCCCCAGATGGATCCGGAGAAGATCATCTACTCCTCCGACGTGACGGTGGAGACCACCACCTTTGACGAAGCCATCGGCAAAGTGGAGACGCTGGTCAAGGCCCACGGCGGCTGGATCGAATCCAGCAGCGTCAACGGCGCCAACTACTACGACAGCGCCCGGGGCTACACCCGCAACCGCAGCGCCAGCTACATCCTGCGCATCCCCAGCAACAGCTTTCAGGAGCTGATGGGCAGTCTCTCGGAGCTGGGCAACGTCCCCTACAGCCACACCTACACAGAAAACGTCACCGCGCAGTATTACGATGTGGACGCCCGCCTGAACGCCTACAAGGCGCAGGAGACGCGCCTGCTGGAGATGATGGAGCTGGCGGAAACCGTGGAGGACGTGATCGCCCTGGAATCCCGGCTCAGCGAGCTGCGCTATCAGATTGAAAGCCTCCAGTCCACACTGAACAACTGGGATCGCCGGGTCAGCTACAGCAGCATTTACCTGGAACTCAAGGAGGTCCAGATCTATACGCCCGAGCCGGAGCGGCGCGTCAACTACGGCGAAGAGCTGCTGGGCGCCCTGCGTGACGGCCTGGCCGCCGTGGGCAGCTTTTTCCGGAATTTCCTGATCGTCCTGGCCGCTTCGCTTCCGCTGCTGCTGGTGCTGGGCGTTCTGGTTCTGCTGGCAGTCTGGCTCGTACGGAAGCTTCTCCGGCGCCGGAAGGCCCGCAAGGAGGCCAAGCGCGCCGCCATGGCTGCGGCCGCCGCAACAAAGCCGGCCCCCGCCGAGGAAAACAAGTAAGATGCTTTCCCGTAAACACATAGACGGCCTCGCCTCCCGGCGGGGCCGTCTATGTCTTTTTCCTGTTCAGGCCTGCTGGGCCCGGATCTTGTCCTTCCAGCATTTGTGACACATGGCCACATAGCTGTCGTTGCCGCCCAGAAGCACCTGGTCCCCCTGGGTAACGATTTTCCCGCTTTCGTCAATGCGGGCGTTCACCGTGGCCTTGCGTCCGCAGGCGCAAACGGTCTTGATTTCCGTCAGGGAGTCGGCCAGCTCCATCAGCCGCTGGGCCCCGGGGAAGAAATGGGTAAGAAAATCGGTGCGCAGGCCGAAGCACAGCACCGGCAGATCCTCCTGATCCACCAGATCCCGCAGCTGGTCGATCTGCACGGGGGTGAAAAACTGCGCCTCGTCGGCAATGATCACGTCGTGGACCCCCGCCTTCCGATACGCCTCGGTCACATTTTCTTCCGGGGAAATGACCTGGGCCTGGCAGGACAGCCCGATGCGGCTGCGGATCAGATCCACTCCGTCCCGGGTGTCCACGCTGGGCTTGATGAGCCACACCCGCATGCCCAGCTCCTCATAGTTGAATTTGGTAATCAGCGCCTGGGCGGACTTGGACGAGCCCATCGCGCCGTATTTGAAATAGAGCTTTGCCATGCCGTTTACTGTTCTCCTCTCTCGA
>CACZSJ010000134.1 GCA_902783825.1 Oscillospiraceae bacterium
GCCGCCGTGCTTCCCTATCTCCCCGCCCTGCGCAGCGTGGATCTGGGCAGCCAGGAGGAAAGTCCGGAGCTGAGCTGGAAGGCAATCGCCGCCTTGCAGAACCTGCGGCCGGACGTGGACTTTTGCTATCGCTTCCGCTTGTACGATCAGGATTTCAGCACTCTGGATGAGACGATGAATTTCTCCCACGTGAAGCTGCGCGATGCGGGAGAAGCCCTCTGGCAGGTGCTGCCCTGCATGCGGCGTCTGCAGCAGCTGGACATGGACTCCTGCGGGATCGATAACGAGACCATGGCTGCCGTCCGGGATCGATATCCGGAAGTCAACGTGGTCTGGCGGGTTTGGTTCGGCGGAATCTACAGCGCCCGCACCGACGCCACCAAGATTCTGGCCTCCAACCCCGGGGTGGGCGGCTCTCTGATGGAAGGCACCTACGAGAATCTGAAATACTTCACCAAGCTCAAATATCTGGATCTGGGTCACCAGCCCTTGATGGACGACATTTCCTTTGTCTCCTACATGCCGGACCTGGAGGTGGCCATCCTGGCCATGGGCTGTTGGTGGGACGCCAGCCCCCTGGCCGACTGTCCCCGCCTGGAATTCTTGGAAATCCAGACCACCCAAGTCAAGGATTTGAGCCCCCTGGCCGGACTCCGGCAGCTGCGTCACCTGAATCTGGGCCATCTTTTTGATCTGACCGACATCAGCCCCATTTATGATCTGGAGCTGGAGCGGCTTTGGATCGGCACCATGACCCCCATCCCGGAAGAGCAGGTGGCGGAATATCGCCGCCGCCATCCGGATTGCATTGTCAACACCGAAGGCTATGACCCGCACTATATGTGGCGCTGGATCGGGATCAACCAAGAGGGCGAGCCCATTCGGGATCCCCGTTATGATCTGCTGGTGGAACAAATGGGGTATGACCGGGAAGAATATGCTTTTGAATGGGTGGAGACCCGGGGCTGGTAAGCCTCCGGCGATTTCCACAGATCGGAAAGGAGAAGATATATGAGAGAGTATCAGGCAGAGTTTGAAGGACGGGTGGCGTATATCCGCCAGCTGCTGCAAAGCAGCGGCGCCAAAGGCATCGTCTTTGGCAATTCCGGCGGCAAGGACAGCGCCCTGGTGGGCATTTTGTGCAAGGCCGCCTGTGACAACACCCTGGGCGTCATCATGCCCTGTGCCTCCAAACGCAACTACGGACAGGACGCCGACGATGGACGGGCCCTGGCGGAGCAGTTCGGCATCGACTCGCGCACCGTGGATCTCAGTCCCGTGCGGGAAGCCATGCTCGCCCAGCTGAGCCCGACGACCCAGCTCAATGACGCGGCGCTGACTAACATCGCCCCCCGGCTGCGCATGACCACCCTGTACGCCATCGCCGCGGCGGAAAATCGTCTGGTGGCCGGAACCGGTAACCGCAGCGAGATCCACATGGGCTACTTCACCAAGTGGGGCGACGGAGCCAGTGACTTTAACCCCATCTCCGATCTGACCGCCACCGAGGTGCTGGCCTTTCTGGAGTATCTGAACGCGCCCCCCTCCATCATCAGCAAGGCTCCTTCCGCCGGGCTCTTCGACGGGCAGACCGACGAAGAAGAGATGGGCGTAAGCTATCGGGCCATTGACGACTATCTGCTCACCGGCCGGGTCGAGCCCGAGGATCAGGCGATCATCGACCGCTACCACAGCCGCAGCGAGCACAAGCGGCAGCCCATCAGCACCTATCGCTGATCCGGCTCAACGGACGCAGGCAAAGGCCCTGCGTCCGTTTTTTCTGTTGCAAAGCGCAGGTCTATGGTTTATGATAAGAAGTTGAAAGCATAACGCATACACACATACGCAAATTCCGGGGAGGTATTGCTATGAAGCCGATTACCATGGAAGAGGTAGAACTGCGCCGGCAGGAAATCCTCGACACGATCAAGAGCCCTACGGCCACCCACGAGCAAAGGGTCACCTATCTGGCCCGGCACGCGGAGAATTTCATGACTGTGCTGGAAGAGCCGGAAGAACTGGATGCACTGATGCGCTGCGACCAGGAGCATCGCTGCATCTGCAATCTCTTTGAGGGAGACGCCCCCTACCGCCCCCGCTACATCACGCCGGATTACCCGAAGTTTCTGCGTCAGGGCAGCCGTTTTCTCCAGCTGGAGCCGCCCAAGGATCTGTTTGAGGCGCTCAACAGCCTGATGATTCTGTACCACAACGTGCCGTCCATCACCAATTACCCGGTGTTTATCGGCGATCTGGACGAGCTGCTGGAGCCCTACTGCGAAGGGCTGGACGATGAGACGATCAAAAAGGCTCTGCGCCTGTTTCTGACGCAGGTTGACCGCACCATTCTGGACTCCTTCTGCCACGCCGATATCGGCCCGAAGGCCAGTCGTGTGGGCGTGCTGCTGATGCAGGTGGAGGCGGAATTGGAAAACGCCGTGCCCAATCTGACCATGCGGGTTTCCGACGATACGCCGGACGACTTTCTGTTGGAGGGCATCCGCTGTGCTCTGCGCAGCGCCAAGCCCAGCTTTGCCAACGACGCCATGTTCCGCCGGGAGCTGGGCGACGACTACTGCATCGCCAGCTGCTATAACGGCCTGGTCAAAGGCGGCGGCTCCTACACCCTGTGCCGCCTGATCCTCTCCAACATTGCCAAGCGCGCCGAGGGGATTGAGGACTTCAAGCAGAAACAGCTGCCCTACGTGCTGGACGTAATGGCCCGGTACATGGATGAGCGCATCCGCTTTCTGGTGGAGGAGAGCGGCTGGTTTGAAAACAGCTTTCTGGCCAAGGAGGGCCTGGTAGATCGGAAGAAATTCACCGCCATGTACGGCCTGGTGGGTCTGGCCGAGTGCGTCAACCTCCTGCTGGAGAAAGAGGGCCGGTGTGAGCGCTTCGGTCACAGCCCGGAGGCCGACCGACTGGGCGTGGAGATCATGGATCTCATCGACACGTTCAATCAGGCCCATGTCAACCCCTACTGCGAAGTTACCGCCGGTCATTTTCTTCTGCATGCCCAGGTGGGCATTGACTCTGACCAGGACACCAGCCCCGGCACACGCATCCCCATCGGGGAGGAGCCTGACGAGCTGATCGATCATCTGAAGAACATCAGCCTGTTCCACAAATACTTCCCTTCCGGCACCGGAGACATCTTTCCGGTGGATCTGACGGTGCACCGCAATCCCCAATATGTGCTGGACATCATCCGCGGCGCCATGAAGCAGGATATTCGCTACCTCTCTTTCTACAGCAGCGACTCGGACGTGATCCGGGTCACCGGCTATCTGGTCAAACGCAGTGAGATGGAGAAGCTGGACAGCGGCGAAAACGTGCGGCAGAACACCACGGGTCTGGGACTGGGCGCGGCCAAAAACTGCAAAATTCTGGACCGGAGAGTGCGATGAGCACACTGGCCCCGGTCAACCGCATCCTGCCCTTCAGCTCGGTAGACGGCCCCGGCAACCGCTGCGCGGTATTCCTCCAGGGCTGCTCCTTCAATTGTCTGTACTGCCACAACCCGGAGACCATCCGCCCCTGCGACGGCTGCGGCTTGTGTCTCTCGGTCTGCCCCACCGGCGCCATCCGCCGAGAGGGCGGCGCCATCCGCTATGATCGACACGCCTGTGTTTTGTGCGACGCCTGCATCAAGGCCTGTCCCAAGTCCAGCTGCCCCCGGCTTCGTTGGCTCAGTCCGGAGCAGACCATGGAAGAACTGCGACGGAATCTGCCCTTCGTCCGAGGGCTCACCGTATCCGGCGGAGAATGCACCCTGCACCGGGATTATCTGCTGGCCTTAGC
>CACZSJ010000135.1 GCA_902783825.1 Oscillospiraceae bacterium
CACAGCTAATCCGGATCCGACTCTGAATTCCTGGCTTTTTTCACGATCTGGCGCGTGACCGGATCGATATGATCCATATCCAAGTAAGAAGCGGTCTCCCACGGGAGGTCGCTTTTTCGCAGCTTCCGGGATACCAGCTTGCTGACGGCGGTGTAGAACACCACGAAAACCGGCACGCCCAGCAGCATGCCCCAGAAGCCGAAGAGGCCGGCGCCCAGAATGATGGCGAACATGACCCAGAAGCCGTTGATGCCGATGGAGCTGCCCAGAATTTTGGGGCCGATGACATTGCCGTCCACCTGCTGGAGGATAACGACAAACACCACGAAAATCAAGCTCTGGATGGGGCTGACCATCAGGATGATGATGGCGCTGGGCACGGCGCCAATCAGCGGGCCAAAGAAGGGGATGATGTTGGTCACACCGATGATAACGCTGACCAGCAGCGCATAGGGCATGTGCAAAATGGCACAGACGATGTAGCAGATCAGACCGATGATGGCGGAATCCAGCAGCTTGCCGTTGATAAAGCCCATGAAGGTCTTGTCCACAAAAGCGATGCCATCCCGGATCCAGTCCGCCGCTTCCAGAGAGAAGATGCTGTAAAGCAATCGTTTGGAATTGGCGCTGAAAAGCTCCAGATTGCCCAGAATGTACACGGAGACGATGATGCCCACCAGCAGATTGTAGATGCCGCGTACGGCGACCATGACGCCGCTGGACACGGAGCTGACAAAATTGCCAAGCTGGGGCAGCACGTTATTGCGCAGCCAGTCCCAGAGATTGTCGCTGACCAGATCCAGCTGCTGGTCTATGTAGTCGGCCACGCCGGGGAAGCCCTTCAGGGTCTTATCCGCCCAGTCGCTGATATTGCTGGCATAGAGAGAGCTGTTCTGCACGATGGTTTCGATGCTGCTGTACAATTGGGGCAGAACCAAATACACCAAGGTGGTCAGAATGGCCAGCAGCACCAGCTCAGACATCAGAACGGAGCAAGCCCTGGCAAAGCGCCTAGCTTGATAGCGCCGATTTTTCTTGTAGAGTCGGCGGCTGAGAGGCAGGAACAGATTCCGTTCCAGGGAACGCATCAGAGGAACCAGCAAATAGGTGATGATCAGGCCCCAGACAAAAGGACTGAGAATCCGAACCAGCCGCTGGATCTCGCGCCCCAGAGCGGGCAGGTAGTTCAGGGCCATATAAAACAGAATGGCCCCGGCGATCACGCAGAAGGCCGTGATCCCCCAGTGCATGTATTTTTTATCCCAACGGAAATGCCGCCTCATGCCGTGCTCCTTTCCCGCTTATGCTGTGTTTTATATTTTACTATTCCCCCGGTGGCGCGTCAACCATATTTTTTGGGATCTTTTCTGCGGAATAAACCCACTTTGGAATATGACCTTTATGTGAACGCCGCAGAAAAAACGAGGGGTGATTATTCAAAAAGCATCTGTGGAAAAGGCTGTTGAAACTGTGCAAAACTCTTGACATTGCGTGATTTTTGTGTTTGGCGACAACAGGAATATTCAGTTTTTTTCGCTCGAAATATGCATAATTTCGTCAACCGGTTCAGGCGTCTGACAGGGTCGCATATGCTTGTGCAAGGAAGAAAAAACAGGAGGCGTCTATGAAACGGATCTTATGCTTTATCGTGCTTTTCATGCTCTTCAAAGGAGAAACAGCCTATGCCGTCACGCCGGTGAGCGGCGAGACGATTCCCCTGGAAGCACCCTCGGCCATCCTGATGGAAAAGCAGACGGGGCAGGTGATTTATGAGAAAAACGCAGACGAGCGGCTCTCTCCGGCCAGCGTGACCAAGATAATGACCATGCTGCTGATCGTGGAAGACCTGGAAGCGGGACGGCTGACCACGGAGGAGATGGTGACCGCCAGCGCCCGGGCGGCCTCCTTTGGCGGAAGCTGCGTGTACCTGGAACAGGGAGAGCAGATGAGCGTACACGAAATGCTCAAATGCATCGCGGTGGCTTCAGCCAATGACTGCGCCGTGGCTATGGCGGAGCATCTGTGCGGAAGCGAGCAGGTTTTCGTAGAGCGGATGAATCGCCGTGCGGAGGAGCTGGGGCTGCAGAACACCCACTTCACCAACTGTACCGGCCTGTTTGAGGATGAGGAGCATTATACCAGCGCCCGGGATGTAGCCGTCATGTCCCGGGAGCTGATTCGACATGAACGGATCAAGGAATACAGCACCATCTGGATGGATAGCATCCGGGGAGGCAGCTTTGAACTGACCAACACCAACCGTCTGGTGCGCTGGTACGAGGGCTGCACGGGGCTGAAAACTGGCTTCACCTCCAAGGCCATGTACTGCCTGTCCGCTACGGCGGAGCGCAAGGGGGTGGAGTTTATCGCGGTGGTCATGCACGGCAGCAGCATCGATGAGCGCAACGGCGACGCCACCACGCTGCTCAACTACGCCTTTGCCAACTATATGCTCTGTCCTCTGCATACGCCCGACGCGCTGCCCGCGCTGCCGGTGGAGCTGGGACGGGAGGAGAGTGTCCCTCTGGCTGTGGGCGGGGAGCCCTATGCTCTGGTTCCCCGAAGTGGAGGACAGCCGGAATATGCCGTGAGCCTGCCCTCGGCGGTCCGGGCGCCGGTGTCCCAAGGGGATCCGCTGGGTACGCTTCAGGTGCGCCTCAACGGGGATATGGTGGCGGAGCTGCCGCTGGTGGCGGCGCAGGAGGTGCCGGCCCTGGGCTTCGGCGGTGTGCTGGCGCTGCTGGCCGGACGCATGCTGGGCCTGTAAGAAGCGGGATTGCCAGTTGAAATCCGGGGAAAAAGGTATATAATGAAGGCAAGACTACAGAGGAAAGAGGAGACACTATGGTTAAGGTTGATTTATCCGGCGCCGCTCCGTTTTTTACCAGTGTGGGACCCGACTATGCATCGGCGAAATGCGCCCATGAGACGCTGACCCAGGGCAGCGGGCTGGGGGCGGAATTCACCGGTTGGCTGCAGCTGCCCCAGCGGATCAGAGATACGGAGTTGGAGCGCATCCTCCGGGCGGCGGAGACGATCCGCAGTCGATCCGGTGCCCTGGTGGTCATCGGCATCGGCGGCTCCTATCTGGGGGCCCGCGGCGCTATCGAGCTGCTCAAGCCCATCCCCGGTCCCGGCGATCCCCGGGTCTTTTTCGTGGGCAATACCCTTTCGGCGGACGCGCTCAGCGATACCCTCGCCCAGCTGGGAGACATGGATTTTGATGTGAACGTCATCTCCAAATCCGGCACGACCCTGGAGCCGGCGGTGTCCTTCCGGATTTTCCGGGAGCTGTTGGCGAAGAAATACGGAGACCGGGCTGACGAGCATATTTTTGCCACCACCGACGCCCGGCGGGGCGTTCTGAAGAGCCTGGCGGACGCTCACGGTTGGGAAAGCTTTGTGGTGCCCGACGACGTGGGCGGACGTTTTAGCGTGCTGTCGGCTGTGGGCCTGCTGCCCATGGCAGTGGCGGGCATCGACGTGCGCAGGGTGGTAGACGCGGCCCAGGAGGCGTTCACCGCGCTGGATCTGCGCTCGCCGGAGAATCCGGCCTGGCAGTATGCAGCCGCCCGGCAGCATCTTTACGGCAAGGGCTACGACATCGAAATTCTGGGCTGCTACGAGCCCAGCTTCCGCTTCATGGCGGAGTGGTGGAAGCAGCTCTATGGGGAGAGCGAGGGGAAGGACGGCAAGGGCATCTTCCCGGCTTCGGTGGAGTATACGGCGGATCTGCATTCCATGGGACAGTTTATCCAGTCCGGTCCCCGCCGGCTGATGGAGACGGTGGTCCGCTTTGACCAGAGTCGCAGCGCCTGCCTTTTCCCGGAGGAGTCGGAGAACGCCGACGGGCTCAATTACATCGCGGGACGGGATCTGTCTCAGGTTTGCAGCGTGGCGGCGGACGCGGTGAAGCAGGCGCATATCGATGGCGGCGTGCCCAATCTGGTGATTCATCTGCCGCGGAGGGACGAGGAAGGCTTTGCTCAAATGGTCTGCTTCTTTGAACTGGCCTGCGGCATCTCCGGCTATATGTCCCAGGTCAATCCCTTTGACCAGCCTGGCGTGGAGGCCTACAAGAAAAACATGTTCCGCATGCTGGGCAAGCCCGGCGCCGACTGAGCGCTTGCGGAAAAAGGAAAAAACGGCCCTCGGAAACCGGTTCGCGCCGGTTTCCGAGGGTTTGGCATTTCAAAAAAGCAAGGCCGACAGCTTTTGCTGTCGGCCTTGTTGGTCTTGCTTAGTCCAGCACGTAGGGAAGCAGCGCGACCTGGCGGGATCTCTTGATCGCCTCGGTCAGCTCCCGCTGATGCATGGCGCAGGTGCCGGTGGTGCGGCGAGGCAGAATCTTGCCACGCTCGGACAGGAAGCGGCGAAGCTTCACAGCGTCCTTGTAGTCGATATACGCGACCTTATCCACGCAAAACTGGCAAACCTTTCTGCGCTTGCGATTTTTGGGGTTGTTCTTATCGAAAGCCAAAACAGTATCCTCCTATCAGTATCATTAGAACGGCAGATCGCCGTCACCATCCTCCAGCTCCGAAAAAGCGGAAGGTGCCGCGCCGGCACCGCCGCGGCCGCCGTCGTAGGCGCCGTAGCTTCCGCCGCCGTAGCTGCTGGAGCTGTAGCTGTCGCCCCGGCCCTCGCCGCCGTCCCGGCGGCCTTCGCCGAAGTACACGTTGTCCGCGCTGATTTCCCAGTTGGTGCGGTTGTTGCCGTCACGGTCCTGCCATTTGCGGGACTGCAGCCGGCCGGAAACCACGATCATGCTCCCCTTGTGGAAATACTTGGACACAAATTCGCCGGTCTGACGCCAGGCGACGCAGTCGATAAAATCGGTCTGACGATCGCCGCCGTCCCGGCCGCCGAAGTCACGCTCCACCGCCACGGAAAAGGACGCCACGTTGACGCCGGATTGGGTGGTGCGCAGCTCGGGGTCACGGGTCAAACGACCCATAATAACGATGTGATTGAGCATGACAGCCTCCTGTTACTCTGCGCGCAGGGTGATCAGGCGACGCAGGATGCCGTCGGTGATACCGAGAATACGGTCCAGCTCGGCCGGGAAGTCCGGTCCGCTGGTGAACTTCATCAGCACATAGTAGCCCTCGGAAATGTAGTTGATTTCGTAAGCCAGCTTGCGCTTACCCATCTCCTCCAGTTCCTCCAGCGTACCATTTGCTTCAACAAGTGCCTTGAACTTTTCAACAACCGCCGCGGTCTCCTCCTCGGAGAAGTTGGGATTGATGATGTACATGACTTCGTACTTTTCGCTTGCTTTTGCCATGGTTGCACCTCCTTTTGGTCATTTGGCCCCCGCTCGGGATTTGGGCGGCGGGGCCGCCCGCGGGAGCAAGGATTGCCTATCCCTGCGGACAGGCCATACCATTATACCGTTTTTTACCGGATTGTCAAGGTTTTTTTACCTCTTTGCGGAACAAAAAAAGCACGGGAGCGCCGGCGCAAAAAAGGGTACACAAAATCGGGAGGCTCCTGTATAATGGGGAGCGGAAAGGCAGAGAAAAATCCAAAGGAATGTTTTACAAACACGGAAAAATGTGATACGCTACAGGGGCTGCAAACAAAATAAAATGCCGGATCTTGGAGGACGATTATGACCGTAAAGACAGACATTGAGATTGCGCAGGAGGCGAAGCTGCTTCCCATCATGGAAATTGCACAGAAGCTGGAGATCCCGGAAGACGCCGTGGAAAACTATGGCCGCTACAAAGCCAAGTTGGATATCCACGCCCTGAAGGAGCGGCCGGAAAAGGGCAAGCTGATTCTGGTCACCGCCATTACGCCAACACCGGCGGGCGAGGGAAAGACCACCACCTCCGTAGGTCTCACCGATGGTCTGCGCAAGCTGGGGAAGAACGCTGTGGTGGCGCTGCGTGAGCCGTCGCTGGGTCCGGTCTTCGGCGTGAAAGGCGGCGCAGCCGGCGGCGGTTACGCGCAGGTGGTGCCTATGGAGGACATCAATCTCCACTTCACCGGGGACTTTCACGCCATTGGAGCCGCCAACAATCTGCTGGCCGCCATGCTGGACAACCATATTCAGCAGGGAAACGCCCTGGGCATTGACATCAAGCAGATCACCTGGAAACGGGCTGTGGACATGAACGACCGGCAGCTGCGCCACATTGTGGACGGTCTGGGCGGTAAAATGCAGGGTGTGCCCCGAGAAGACGGCTTTGAAATCACCGTAGCATCGGAGATCATGGCGGTTCTGTGTCTGGCGGCGGATCTAAAGGATCTGAAAGAGAGGCTGGCCCGGATCATCGTAGCCTACACCTACGACGGCAAGCCCGTCACCGCCCGGGATCTGAAGGCCGAGGGGGCAATGGCGGCGTTGCTGAAGGACGCCATCAAGCCCAATCTGGTTCAGACCCTGGAAGGGACGCCCGCCTTTATCCATGGAGGCCCCTTTGCCAATATCGCCCACGGCTGCAACAGCGTTGTGGCAACCCGAACGGCCCTGAAGCTGGCCGATTACGTGGTTACGGAAGCCGGCTTTGCTGCGGATCTGGGCGCGGAGAAATTTGTGGATATCAAGTGCCGCATGGCAGGATTGCATCCCAGCGCCGTGGTGGTTGTGGCTACGGTGCGTGCTTTGAAGTACCACGGCGGCGTGCCCAAGGCGGAGCTGAACCAGGAGAATTTAGAGGCTCTGGAGCGGGGTCTGCCCAATTTGCTGCAGCATGTGGGCAATGTGAAGGACGTATTCGGGCTGCCCTGTGTGGTGGCGGTCAACGCCTTCCCCACGGATACGCAGGCGGAGCTGGCAATGGTGGAAGCCAGATGCCGGGAGCTGGGCGTGAACGTGGCGCTGTCGGAGGTCTGGGCCAAGGGCGGCGAGGGCGGCAGAGCTCTGGCGCAGGAGGTGGTCCGGTTGTGCGACGAGCCCAACCGCTTTGGCTTCAGCTATTCGCTGGAAATGCCCATCGAGGAAAAGCTGGAGACCATTTGTCGGCGGATCTATCACGCTGACGGCGTGGCGCTGACGCCCAATGCCAAAAAGCAGGCCCAGCAGCTGACGGAGCTGGGCTTTGACCGGCTTCCCATCTGTATGGCCAAGACCCAGTATTCCTTCTCGGACGACGCGGCGCTGCTGGGAGCGCCCAAGGGCTTTGCCGTCACGGTGCGAAATCTGAAGGTCTGCGCCGGCGCGGGCTTCATTGTGGCCCTGACCGGGGACATTATGACCATGCCGGGCCTGCCCAAGGTGCCCGCTGCGGAGAAGATCGATGTGGACGAGAACGGACGGATTACCGGGCTGTTCTGAGGAAGCGAAATGTTGGAAAAGAGCGTTGCGGAATTTACGGAGCTGTTGGCCTCCAAAGCTCCGGTTCCCGGCGGCGGAGGAGCCAGCGCCCTTGTGGGTGCGCTGGGCATCGCTTTGGGAAACATGGTGGGAGAACTCACCGTGGGAAAAGAAAAATATGCGGACGTGGAAGAGGATCTGCGGCGCCTGATGGAGCAGGCCCAGGGTCTTCGGCTTCGGCTGCTCTCCTGCGTGGAAAAAGACGCGGCGGCGTTTGCGCCCCTGTCCAGGGCCTACCGCATTCCCAAGGACGACCCCGCTCGGGAGGAAATCATGGAAAGCTGCCTCCGGGAGGCGGCAGCGGCGCCCCTGGAGATATTGGAACTTTGCTGTCAGGCCATCCGGCTGCAGGAGGAATTTGCCAAAATGGGAAGCCCGTTGGTGGTTTCCGATGCGGCAACCGGCGTGGTCTTTTGCTGGAGCGCCATGTACGGCGCGGCGGTGAACGTGAAGGTGAACACCAAGGCTATGCGAGACCGGGAGTACGCGGAGAAGCTCAACGCCCGTGTGGATGAGCAAATGGCGGCCTGGTGGCCTGTGGCGGAAAAGGTGTATGAAGACGTGTACAGGAGGTTTTGCTGATGGCGGAGATCCTCAAGGGCGCCCCGGTGGCGGAGGCCATATCCTGCCAATTGCGGGCGCGTGCGGAGGAACTGAAAGCCGGAGGGGTGACGCCCTGCCTGGCGCTCCTGCGGGTGGGAGAGCGCCCGGACGATCTGAGCTATGAGCGAGCCGCCGTCCGCCGCTGTGAAAGCATTGGACTGCGGGTTGTGCAGTTCGCGTTGGAAGAAGACTGCGCGCAGGAACAAATAGAGGTGGTCATTCGTCAAATCAACGAAGACGAGGCCATCCACGGCTGCCTGATGTTCCGGCCCTTGCCTGAGCATCTGGATGAAGCGGCGCTGTGCGAGCTGCTGACGCCGGAAAAAGATGTGGACGGGATGACGGCCGGCTCCCTGAGCACGGTGCTCACCGGGCGGGGCAGGGGCTTTGCCCCCTGTACGGCCCAGGCCTGTTTGGAGCTGTTGGATTACTATGGCTGTGACCCGGCGGGCAAGCATGTGGCTGTGATCGGCCGCAGTCTGGTGATCGGCAGACCGGTCGCCCTGATGCTGCAGGCCCGCGACGCTACCGTGACCATGTGCCATAGCAAAACCCGGGACATGCCCGCCTTCTGTCGGCAGGCAGAGATCCTGGTGGTGGCGGCGGGCAGGGCCGGCGTTGTGGACCGGCAGTTTACCGCGCCGGATCAGGTGATCGTGGACGTGGGTGTCAACGCATCGCCGGAGGGAGGCATCTGCGGTGACGTGTGCTTTGCCCAGGTGGAGCCGGCAGTACGGGCCATATCTCCGGTGCCCGGCGGCGTGGGCGCGGTCACCACGGCGGTGCTCTGCAAGCACGTGATCGAGGCCGCGGAAAGGGCCCTGGCCAAGGGCTGATACAATCGTATAGAATCCTGTTGTCAGAGTAGGGTAAGCGCGTTAAGTGCTGCGGGATGGGAGGTTGCCCGCAGACGAAGCACCTGTGTGCGCGGTGCTTGCCCGCATCCGCTGCCACTTGAGGTGCAACAAGCTCCTTTCGTGGCGACTGTCACGAAAGGAGCTTGTTATGACCAAATTTTCGACCAAAACCCTGAGCCTGATGGCGCTGCTAATTGCGCTGGAGGTTGTCCTCTCCCGCTTTTTGTCCATCAGCGCCTGGAACGTCAAAATCGGCTTTAGCTTTGTGCCGGTGGTCATCGCGGCGATCCTGCTGGGCCCGCTGCAGGCGGGGCTGGTGGGCGCGCTCAGCGATTTCATCGGCGCGATCCTGTTCCCAATCGGCGCCTATTTTCCGGGCTTCACGCTGACCGCGTTTCTGACCGGGGCGGTATTCGGCCTGTTCCTGCACAAAAGGCAGGACGGCCTGCGCAGTTTGGGGGCGGTGGGCGTCAACCAGTTTGTGCTGAGCCTGTTTCTCAACAGCTTCTGGATTTCGCTGCTGTACGGCGCGCCCTATGTGCCGCTGCTGGCCACGCGCCTGATTCAAAGCGTGGTGCTGGGGACGGTGCAGCTGTTGAGCATCCCGCTGATCGCCAAGGCGCTCCGGCAGATCGGACGCCGGGCGGCGGCATGAGGAGAATACGAAACCCCGACCCGAGGCAAGCGCCTCCGGTCGGGGTTTTGCTTGGTTTTCAGGCCGCGATCAAAAGCCCATCAGGGGGATGGAGCCGTCGTCCTGGGTTTTGGTGATGCTGCGGATTACGACCTCGTAGCTGTAATTGTCGTTGACTTGAACGGAAAAGCGGTCGCCCACACGCTTGCCCAGGATCTGCTTGCCAAAGGGGGATTCCTTGCTGATCAGCCCTTTGCGGGGATCGCAGCGCACGGTGGTCACCACCTGAATGATTTCCGTTTCGTTTTCTTCCGGCAGGTAGATCTCCACCCGGTCGAACAGGCCTACTTGATCCGCCGCCGTCCGATCGTCGATGATTTTCGCGGTCTTGATCATGCCCTCCAGATAGCGGATGCGGCTTCGGTTTTTGTTCTGGGCCTGTTTGGCGGCCTTGTATTCAAAGTTTTCACTCAAATCGCCAAAGGCCCGGGTGCGCTTGACCTCCTCCAGCAGCTCCGGCATCAGGGTCAGCCGCCGGTAATCCAGCTCCTGGCGCATTTTGCGCAGGTCTTCTCTGGTCAGTTCGTCATGCATATTTGTCTCGCTTCTCTCTTATATATCAATGTGAATTGTGCCAAGGCCGTTGCGCTCAAACTCCGCCAGGTATTCCTCCATCCGCTCGCTCAGCTCCGTAAAGTCCTCCGGGTCGTCCGTCTCCAGACCCAGATCCCGGCGGGCCAGCTCTTCTGCCAGAATGTTGAAGAACACCGCGTCCTCATAATCGGCGATGGCCTCGTGAATCCCACCCTCCTCGTAAGCGCGGGAGGGGAAAATGTGTCCCTGCCACTGCTGCACCAGGGAACGCATCCCTTGGCCGGGGCAGAGAGCGAACAGCTTCTCCTGCAGCAGGTCATAGTCCTCAAAGCGATCCTCACCCCGGGTGGAGTTGAGAATCCAGTTGCCGATGTAAACCAGATCCAGCAGGCGGCGAAACTCTTTTTCCGTCAATTCAATATTCATGCGACGCCCTCCTTGGGAAAACCGTGTGCCTGTTATTATATACTTATTTTATCAAAGAACAAGCCCTCTTGCCAAACAATTTTTTCTTGTATTGTGGGCGGGTTTGCGTTATATTAAGATGTCACACTTTGTGAGGAGAGCCCTATGGACAACAGAGCAATTGCTGTTTTCGACTCCGGTCTGGGCGGGTTGACGGCTGTGCGCGCCTTGCAGTCCCTGCTGCCGGAGGAAGAGATTCTATATTTTGCGGACTCGGGCCGCGTCCCTTACGGAGGGCGCAGCCGGGAGCAGCTTCGTCGGATGGCCGTGCAGGATCTGGATTTTGTGGCAGGCTTTGGCGTCAAGGCCATTTTGGTGGCCTGCGGCACCATATCCAGCAACGCCCCGGATCTGCTGCAGCGCTATCCGGTACCGGCCTTCGGCGTGCTGACGCCGGGAGTGAACGCCATAAGCCGGGTCTCGGGGCAGGCGCCTCTGGGCGTCATCGCCACGGAGGCCAGCATCCGCAGCGGCGTCTTTGAACAGGCACTGCGCCGGGCCTGTCCCGGGCGGGAAATCCTGGCGG
>CACZSJ010000136.1 GCA_902783825.1 Oscillospiraceae bacterium
CATCCCCACCTACTCCATCACCCGGGACTTTGACTGGTCTCCCACGGAGAACAACAAGATGCTCTTCGAGATGACCGCCAAGTACGGCACCCCCTACTTCTCCAACTACATCAACTCCGACATGGAACCCTCCGACGTGCGCTCCATGTGCTGCCGTCTGCGGCTGGATCTGCGGGAGCTGCGCAAAAAGTCCGGCGGCTTCTTCGGCTCCGGCGAGAGCACCGGCTCCATCGGCGTGGTCACGCTGAACCTGCCGCGCCTGGCCTACCAGGCCAAGGACGAGGCGGACTTCTACGCCCGCTTGGACAAGCTGATGGATCTGGCCGCCCGCTCGCTGAAAATTAAGCGCGACGTCATCACCCAGCTCCTGGACGCCGGTCTTTATCCCTACACCAAGCACTATCTGGGCGGCTTCAGCAATCACTTCTCCACCATCGGTCTTGTGGGCATGAATGAGGCCGGCCTCAACGCCAACTGGATTCGTTCGGACATGACCACCCCCAAGTGCCAGGAATTCGCCAAGCAGGTTCTGGATCACATGCGGGAACGGCTCAGCGACTACCAGGAGATGTACGGCGATCTGTACAACCTGGAAGCGACTCCGGCGGAATCCACCGCCTTCCGCTTTGCCAAGCACGACGTGGAGGACTTCCCTGATATCGTCACCGCCGCGGAGCCCGGCGGCACCCCCTACTACACCAACAGCTCCCACCTGCCGGTCAGCTACACCGAAGACGTGTTCGCCGCCCTGGACATCCAGGACGATCTGCAGACCCGCTACACCTCCGGCACCGTGTTCCACGCCTTCCTGGGCGAGAAGCTCCCCAGCTGGGGAGCGGCTGCCAACCTGGTGCGGAAGATTGCCGAGAATTATCGGCTGCCCTACTACACCATGTCTCCCACCTACTCCGTTTGCCATACCCACGGCTACCTGACCGGCGAGCAGTTCACCTGCCCCCACTGCGGCAAGAACGCCGAGGTCTACAGCCGCATCACCGGTTACTACCGCCCGGTGCAGAACTGGAACGACGGTAAGGCCCAGGAATTCCGGGAGCGGAAGGAATACGACGTGGCCCACTCCCGGCTGACCCACAGCGGCCCGGTGGAAATTCCCCGTCCCGGCAGCGCCCAGGAGACGCCCGCGCAGCCCGCGTCTGACGCCCCGCTTTCGGGTCCCATTCTGTTCGCCACCCCCACCTGCCCCAACTGCCGCATCGCCTGCTCCTACATGGACAAGGCCGGCTTCCAATACGAGAAGCTGATGGCGGACGAGAACGCGGATCTGGCTGGGAAATACGGTGTGAAACAGGCGCCCACCCTGATCGTCCCCAAGGGCGATGGCTTCGAAAAAATCGCCGGCGCCGGCGCCATCAAGGCTTACGTGACCAACATCGCCTAAGCCGGGCCGAGCCCCCTCAAAAATCAAACAAGCCCGACTGGTTCGGGCTTGTTGCTTATCAAGGAGAAAACAGTATGTACGATATCCTCGTCATCGGCGGCGGCCCCGCCGGTCTTACCGCCGCCACCTATGCCCGGCGGGCAGGCAAATCCGTTCTGATTTTGGAGAAGAACGCCTTTGGCGGGCAAATCACCTGGTCGCCCAAAGTGGAGAATTTCCCCGGTTTTCTGTCCATCGCCGGGGCGGAATTGGGAGACCGGCTTCTGGAACAGGCCATGGAGCAGGGCGCGGAAGTGGAGCTGGATACGGTCACCGGCCTGCAGGCGGAGGGCGCTTGCTTCACCGCCGCGACCGAATTCGGCGGCACTTTTCAGGGGCGCACTGCCATCCTGGCCACCGGCGCCCGGCCCCGCGCGCTGGGGCTTGCCCGGGAAGAAGAGCTGGTAGGCAGCGGAATCTGCTACTGTGCCGTCTGCGACGGCGCCTTCTACAAGGGCCGGGATGTGGCCGTCAGCGGCGGAGGCAACAGCGCCCTGCAGGACGCCATGCTGCTCAGTGAAAGCTGCCGCAAGGTCTGGCTCATCCATCGGCGCGACAGCTTCCGGGGAGAAGCCAAGCTGGTGGAGGCCCTGAAAGCGCGGGAAAATGTGGAGTTTCTGCTCAACGCCCGCATCACCCAGTTGCTGGGTCAGGAGGCCTTAAGCGGCATTCTGGTGGAACAGCAGGGCCAGAGCCGCCAACTGGAGATCGAGGGGCTGTTCGTGGCCATCGGCCATCAGCCGGATCACGAGGCCTTCGCATCTCTGCTGAAGCTGGATCCGGGCGGCTACGCCGACGCAGGCGAAGATTGCCTGAGCCCTACCCCCGGCCTCTTCGTTGCCGGGGACTGCCGGGCAAAAAGCGTCCGACAGCTGACCACTGCCGTGGCAGACGGCGCCGTGGCCGCCCTGGCCGCCTGCCGCTATCTGGACAGCCTCTGATCGTCCAATGGCTAAGGTCTCCACCGCAGAGCCGATCAGGCTGGAAGAAGATCTTTTCACATTCCCCATCCCCCTGCCCAACAATCCTCTGAAATGGCTCAATTGCTATGTGCTGCGCGGCGGGCCGGGAGAACGGAACCTCCTGGTCGATACCGGCTTTTATCGACCGGAATGTATCGCGGCGCTGGAAGAAGGGCTCCGGCAGCTGTCCCTGAAGCCGGAAGACACCGACGTGTTTCTCAGCCACCTGCACTCCGACCACGCAGGCAACGCCCGTTACCTGCAAGACCGGGGATGCCGGATTCTGATGGGCGCCAGGGATTATGCCATCATCTCCCTGCCCAGCCATAACCGCTGGGCTCGCTCAGGGCAGCACGTGCTCCGAGAGGGGATGCCCCTGCGTCAGTTGGAGCGGATGCGGCAGGAAAACCGGGAGGTTTCCGTTACCTCCGGCGATTTTGAGGCAGTTCAACTGCAAGACGGCGATCTGCTCCGCGTCGCCGGGCGGGAGCTTCTCTGTGTTCTGACGCCGGGCCACACGCCGGGGCACATGTGCCTGTATGACCGGCAAGGTGAAACCATGTTCCTGGGGGATCACGTTCTCTTTGACATCTCCCCCAACATCACCTTCTGGATGGACGTGGCCGATCCCCTGGGCGACTACCTGGACAGTCTCCGGGCCATGCTGCGTTTTCCCGTCCGCCTCGCCCTGCCCGGTCATCGAACGCTGCCCCAAATCCCGATAGAGGAACGGATTGTTCAACTGCTGCATCATCATCAATGGCGGCTGGAAAACATGCTGCAGGTGCTGGCAGAAGAACCGGGCCTCACCGCTTATGAGCTGGCCGGCCGGATGCGCTGGCGCATCCACGCCAAAAGCTGGGAAACCTTTCCCCCGGGGCAGCAGTATTTCGCGCTGGGTGAGACCCTCTCGCACCTGGATCATCTCCTGCTCCAGGGCAAGCTCCGCCGGACAGAGGAGCCGGAATGTCCGCCCCGTTATTCCCTTCTATAATCCAACGAGACGGCGATCCCAAAGAGATCGCCGTCTCGCTTTTTTCATGTCTGAATGATGAATCCGCCGCCCAGCAGCCGCTCTCCGTCATAGAGCACCGCAGACTGGCCGGCCGCCGGCGCACGCACCGGCTCGTCACAGCGGATCGTGACCCATTCGCCCTCCTGCTGCGCGGTGCAGCGGGGATTTTCCCATTTGGTGTGCCTCACCCGCACGCTGGCCTGGATCGGCTCGGTGGGCGGGTCAATCAGCCAGTTGAACTCCCGGGCGCTGATCCGGGTCTGGAACAGCTCTTCCCACAGCGCCAGCTCCACCGTGTTGTGCGCCGCGTCAATTCGGGAGACATAGACCTTGCGCCCCTCCAGCAGTCCCGGCCGCCTCTGTCCGACTGTATAGCGGCAGATTCCCTCATGCTGCCCGATCACCTGTCCGTGAAACACAAAGTCCCCCGGTCCGGGTAGCTCCGTGCGCCGTCCCAGCCAGGCATGGTAGTCTTTGTCCGGGATAAAGCAGATTTCCATGCTGTCCGGCTTGTGCGCTACCGGCAGTCCCATCTTCTCCGCCAAGGTGCGAACCTGCTTTTTCTCATAGCCGCCCAGGGGCAGCAAAAGCCGCTCCACCTGTCGTCGATTCAGTCGACAAAGCATATAACTCTGGTCGTTGGCCGGATGGCCCTTGAACAGGGCGCCGCCTTCTGTGCGGGCGTAGTGACCGGTGGCGATATAGTCCGCGTCCATGGCCTCCGCCGTCTCCATCAGCGCCTTGAACTTTACACTGGGATTACAGAGAATGCAGGGATTGGGCGTCTCTCCCCGGAGATAGCTTTCGGTAAAGGGTCGACAGACCTTCTCTTCCAGCTCCCGCTTCACATCCCGGATTTCCAGGGGAATACCCAGGGACTCCGCCGTACGCTGGGCTTCGTCGCGGGCTTCTGTTCCCGCGTTGTCCAAATACAGGCCTGACACCTCCAGCCCCTGCCGCCGAAGCAGCATCGCCGTCACTGCGGAATCCACCCCGCCTGAAAGGCCCACAATCACTTTCTTCATGCCTTGCTCTCCATATAAATCATCAGCACAGACAAATCCGCCGGCGAGACACCGGAGATTCGGCTGGCCTGGCCGAAGCTGGCCGGACGGATCTTTTTGAGCTTCTCCCGGGCTTCCAAGCGCAGGCCGCCGATCTGATCATAGTCCAGATCTGTCGGCAGCGCTCGCTCCTCCATGCGGGTGAACTCTTCCACCTGCCGCAGCTGGCGGCGAATATAGCCATCGTATTTCAGGCGAATCTCCACCTGCCGGGTCACAGCCCCGGTCAGCGGCGGCCTGGCCGGGTCAAAGGGCGCCGTGTCTTCGTAGCTGACCTGCGGCCGCCGAATCAGATCTGCCAGCGACACGCCGCTGCTCACCTCCGCCGTTTCCCGCTGTGCCAGCATAGCGTTGAGCGCCTGGCTGGGCGGGATATGGCAGCGCTCCAGGCGCTTCTGCTCCTCTTCCACCGCGGCATACTTGTCCAGTACCGCCTGGTGCCTCTCCGGACTTACCAGCCCGATGCGCAGTCCAATGGCGCTCAACCGTTCATCGGCATTGTCCTGCCGGTGCAAGAGCCGATACTCGCTGCGGGAGGTCATCATCCGATAGGGCTCCTCCGTCCCCTTGGTCACCAGATCGTCGATCAGCGTTCCGATGTAGCCGTCGCTGCGCCGCAGGATCAACGCCTCCTGACCCCGGAGCTTTCTCGCCGCGTTCACGCCGGCCAGCAGCCCCTGCACCGCCGCCTCCTCATAGCCGGAGGAGCCGTTGAACTGTCCCGCGCCGTAGAGCCCCGAAATCTTCTTGCACTCCAGGGTGGGCAGCAGCTCTGTAGGATCGATGCAGTCGTATTCTATGGCATAGGCGCAGCGGGTCATTTCCGCGTGCTCCAGCCCTGGAATCGTGTGCAGCATTTCAAGCTGTACCTCCTCCGGCATGGAGGAAGAAAAGCCCTGAATGTACAGCTCCTCCGTATTTAAGCCCATGGGCTCTACAAAGAGCTGATGTCGGGGCTTGTCCGCAAAGGTCATCACCTTGGTTTCGATGCTGGGGCAATAGCGTGGTCCCACCCCTTCGATAACACCGGCATAAATGGGACTGCGGTCCAGGTGCCGCCGGATGATCTCGTGGGTCTTTTGGTTGGTATAAGTCAGATAGCAGACAGCCCGATTCTCCGGCGGGAAGGGAGTGGAAAAGGAAAAGGCTTCCGGCTCCGCGTCTCCCTCCTGCAGTTCCATCTGCGAGAAATCCACCGTTCGGGCATTGACCCGGGGCGGCGTTCCGGTTTTGAAGCGGCGCATCCGCAGGCCAAGGGCGCGCAAGCGTTCCGCCAGCGGCAGCGCCGCCGCCAGCCCGTCCGGCCCGGAGCTGCGCAGCACCTCTCCTACGATGGTGCGTGCATCCAGGTAGGTACCAGACGCCAGGATCACCGCCCGGCAGCGATAGGTGGCGCCTGTCTGGGTAGTGACAGAGCAAACCTGCCCATTCTCCACCCCGATATCCACCACCTCTGCCTGCTTGAGCCGCAGACCTTCCTGCCGCTCCAGGGTCTGTTTCATGATCTCCTGATAGCGGCGCCGATCCGCCTGGGCACGCAGGGAATGCACCGCCGGTCCCTTGCCCCGGTTGAGCATCCGATACTGGATACAGGCCAGATCCGCCGCGCGGGCCATCTCGCCGCCCAGCGCGTCCAGCTCCCGCACCAGATGGCCCTTGCCCGTGCCTCCGATAGCCGGATTGCAGGGCATATTGCCCACGCTGTCCAGGTTGATGGCAAAGCACACGGTGTCCATCCCCAGGCGGGCGCAAGCCAGCGCCGCTTCGATCCCCGCATGCCCGGCGCCAACTACTGCAATATCGCATTTTCCTGCATCGTATCGTATCACGTTCATCTGCTCCCGCTGTTGCAAGTTTTTCTTTGATTATAGCAGAAGCGTCGCGCCGTGGAAAGGCTTCCGGCGAAAAACGGTAAAACTTTTTTCTTGACCCGGAAGTCGAAAACGCATATAATTTAGTGGAGTATTGTATGCTCCCTTGACACTATCAGGAGGTGAGGACTGTTATGCGTATGCAAACCAAGCGTTGGCTCACGGCTCTGCTTGCATTTTGCATCTGCCTGTCCATGCTCTGCTTTGCGCCCCTGCGCGCCCATGCCGCAACGGAGATCAAAAACGCCACCACAACCGTAGAATACGGAGATCCAGTGGCCATGATGGAAGTGGCCCAGAACGCGGTTCGCGCCTCCGGCACCGGCTATCATCTGGTGAGCGCCTCATGGATCGACGGCAACGGAAACGTGGAGACCTCCACCTTCAAGCGGGGCACCTATCGGCTGGTGATTCAGCTTGCAGCGGATGAGAACTATGTGTTCGCAGAAAACGCCCAAGGCTATATCAACAACAGCAACGCCGGAATCACCACCGAGCGCAGCGGCGACGGCAGCGCGCTGACCATTTCCCGAACCTATAACACCACCGTGTGGACTCCGGTTCCCGTCAAGCACCCGGGGGCGGAGACCGTGGAAGAAGGCGGATGGTGTTCCTTTGTGGTGTCCGGCATGTACGTAGGCAGCTACGAATGGGTTCTGGAATCCCCGGAAGGGGAAACCGTTCCCGCCAGCCGACTGGCCGATCGTTTTTCCAAGCTGCGCCTTGAAGGCGACGGCACCTCCAAGCTCAAGCTTTACAACATCCCTTACGAGATGAACGGCTGGAAGGTCTATTGCACCGAATGGAGTGTGGACAAGCTCAGCTTCACCAACACCAACAGCGCAACCCTCACCGTAACCACGAACAATCCGCCTCCCTCTCCCACCCCAGAGCCCACAGTGGAACCCACGCCGGAGGCTGCTGAAGCGGCGAATTCCGAGAAGCCGGAGGACGAGGACAAGGCGGCCGACGGCGAAGCCGAACCCCCGGAAGAGCCTCAGCCTACCGAGCATGTGCACCAGTTCTCCGAGAGCTGGGCCAGCGATGAGCTGTATCATTGGCATCTCTGCCAAGGCTGCGACGAGGTGGATGGCAAAGCGCCCCACAACATGGAGTGGACGGAAACCCTGGCCCCCACCTGGGAGACCCCCGGAGAAGAAGAGGGACAGTGCAGCGTTTGCGGATACCGCAGCGTCCGGGAGACCCCCATCGATCAGGAGGCTGCCGCCCAGCGGGAGCAGAACATCTTCCGGATGATTCTCTTCGGCCTGATGGCAATCCTGCTGCTAAGCATTTTGATCCTGCTGATCCAAGCCATCCGCCGCATCAGCCAACGCCGCTATTGATTGAAGCTTTCAACGGAAACGACCCTGCACCGCACAGGTGCAGGGTCGCTTTGTATTCTCCTCCGATGACGCCGAGGCGGGATGCTCATACCGGCTCCAACACGGTCTGACAGGAGCCGCCGGTCTATACCCGGCGGCGGCTCGCGGCTATCGTTCACTTCATCTTCGGCTCCGGGTTCTGCTCGGTCTCCGTCTCCAGCTTTTGCAGCGTATCCCGCAGGATTTCTTCACGCAGCGCCGTGAGCCAAGGAGAAAAGCGCACTGTGTCCATGGCATAATGCCGATTCAGCTCATACTCATTTTCCGACCAGGTGGCCAAAGGGGATTCGTTATGCTGGATCAAAGCCTCCAGCTTGTCCAGCGCCTTATATACCTTAGCTTCCTGGCTCTCCTGCGCCTCCATTTCCGCATACAGGGCCTGCAGCTCTTCCGCCAGCCCGCCGGGCAAACTCTCAACCCATTGAGCCAGCAGTCTCTCCTCTCGCTCTCGGTCCGTCTGGGTTTTACAAAAAACCGGGATGTCTCCCGTAAAGCACTCTCCCAGATCGTGAATCAGGCACATGCGGATCAGCTTGTCCCGATCCAAGCGCGGAAAATCCTCCTGCAGCAAAAAGGCCATCAGCGTCAGCCGCCAGCTGTGTTCCGCAACGCTTTCGGTTCTTCCCCGGGAGGTGCAGCA
>CACZSJ010000137.1 GCA_902783825.1 Oscillospiraceae bacterium
CTGGAGCTGGTGGGCATCGGCGATAAGGCCAAGGCCTATCCCAGCCAGCTCTCCGGCGGTCAGAAGCAGCGGGTGGCCATCGCCCGGGCGCTGGCAAACGAGCCCAAGGTTCTGCTCTGCGACGAGGCCACCTCGGCACTGGACCCGCAAACGACCCGGTCGATCCTGCACCTTCTGCGGCAACTGAACGAGGAGCTGGGCATCACGATTGTTCTGATCACCCACGAGATGGCTGTGGTCAAGGAAATCTGTAACCGGGTGGCTGTGATGGATCATGGCCGCGTGGTGGAGGAGGGGGACGTATTCAGCGTCTTTGCCGATCCTAAGCGGGACGTGACCCGAAGCTTTATCAACTCCACCTCCAATTTGCACAAAATCGACGAGCTGATCGACCTGGACGCCCACATTGCCCAGCTGAAGCCCGGCGAGTTGATTGTGAGGCTGAGCTATGCGACACGCAACGTGTCCGAGGCGCTGATTTCCCACGTTTCCAGGGAATTCAATGTGGATGTGAACATCATCTTTGCCAACATTGAGATCCTGCAGGACGCAACCCTTGGGGGGACGGTGGCGATTTTCAGCGGCCAGCGGGAGAATCTGACGAAGGCGATTGCCTTTATGATCGAGAAAAACGTGGGAGTGGAGGTGTTGAAGGATGCAAGAGTTTCTGATTAGGCTGGTACCCAACGTGATGAAGGATCTGAATGTCCTGGGCAGAAGCGTGATGGAGACTTTGCAGATGACCGGCAGGGCGGGCCTGATCTCCTTTGTGCTGGGCATGCTGTTCGGTACGGTGCTGGTGGTAACCAAGCCGGGAGGGATTCTGCAGAATCGTCTGCTCTATCAGATCCTGGACAAAACCATCAACATCCTGCGTTCCATCCCCTTTATCATCCTGCTCTTTTGCTTGCTGCCCCTGACGCGCCTGATTTCCGGCACCGCCATCGGCGTCAAGGGCGCCATCGTTCCCCTGGTTTTCGGTACCACGCCCTTCTTCGCCCGCCAGATCGAGGCGGCGCTGTGCGGGGTGGATCCGGGCCTGGTGGAGGCGGCGCAATCCATGGGCAACAACAACTGGGAAATCATCTTCCGGGTATATTGGAGAGAGAGCGTGGCAGCCATCGCCCGGGGCGTCTCCATTACCCTGATCAATCTTGTTGGCCTCACGGCCATGGCTGGCGCGGTAGGCGCCGGCGGTCTGGGCAACTTTGCCTATATTTACGGGCAGCAGCGAAACCATATGGACAATATCTACGTAACGGTTGTGATTCTGGTGCTGCTGGTTATGCTGATCCAATGGATTGGCAATCTGATTGTCAAGCACAATACCCATTGAGCGTATTCTAATAACAAACACACAAAAACGGAGGAAACACACATGAAAAAGATTTTGCTTCTCGTATTGGCTTTCAGCCTTGTGCTGTCACTGGCCGCCTGCGGTTCGGCAAGCACGTCTGCCCCCGCGGCGCAGGAAAGCGCCACAGACGAAACAGTTACCGTGCGCATCGGCCTCACCGGTGCGGTCTACGAGCCCATCTGGGACGTAGTCAAGGAAAAGCTGGCGCCGGAGGGAATTGAACTGGAATACGTGCAGTTCAACAATTTTTCCCTGCCTAACAACGCCCTGAACAACGGGGAAATCGAGATGAACGCTTTCCAGCACCACGCCTTTTTTAACAACGATACCCAGAGCAACGGCTATGATCTGACCGCCATCGGCGACACCTACATCGTGGCCATGGGCATTTTCTCCGACAAGCTTGGCAGTCTCAGCGAGCTTAAGGACGGGGATCTGGTCGCGGTTCCCAACGACGTGACCAACGAGGGGCGCGCGCTGAAGCTGCTGGAATCCGCCGGGATTCTGGAAGTCGACCCGGCCGCAGGCAATTCGCCCACCATCAACGATGTGACGGGATATCAGGTGCAGATCCAGTTCCAGGAAGTGGACGCCAATCTGGTGCCCTCGATCCTGCCGGATGTGGCCATCGCCGTGGTCAACGGCAACTATGCCGCCGACGCAGGGCTCAAGGCGGACGAGGCGCTGTACATGGAGAACAAGTATGCAGACGACAGCTACTACTGCCTGATCGCGGTACGCACCGAGGATGCGGAGAACCCGGTCTACCGGCGCATTGTGGAGGCCTATCAGTGTGATGAGGTAATCGACGTTTACAACAGCCAGTTTGCCGGACTCTTTACTCCCACCTGGAAGTTGGGATAAGCCGAGGCAGGATTTCGCACAAGATCCCGGAAATGGGAAATGTTGACGGCACAGGAGGAACGGAAATGGCAAGAATCTATACTTCAGTGGACCAACTGATTGGGAAAACGCCCTTGCTGGAGCTGGTTCATGTGGAAAAACAGGAGGGGCTGCAGAGCAGACTTCTGGCTAAGCTGGAATACTTCAATCCCGGTGGCTCCGCCAAGGACAGAGTGGCCAAGGCCATGATCGAACAGGCAGAAGCCAGCGGGCAGTTAAGGCCTGGCTCCGTAATCATCGAACCCACCTCTGGCAATACCGGGATCGGCCTTGCCTCCGTGGCGGCGGCCAGGGGCTATCGGGCCATCATCGTCATGCCGGAAACCATGAGCGTGGAGCGTCGCTTGCTGATGAAGGCATACGGGGCGGAGCTGGTGCTTACCGACGGGGCCAAGGGTATGAAGGGCGCCATAGCCAAGGCGGATGAACTGGCGGCGCAGATCCCGGGCAGCTTCATCCCCGGGCAGTTTGATAACCCCGCCAACCCGGCAGCCCATCGGGCCACGACCGGGCCGGAGATCTGGGAGGATACCCAGGGACAGGTGGATATCTTTGTGGCCGGTGTCGGTACCGGCGGCACGATCACCGGCGTGGGGGAATACCTGAAAAGCAAGAATCCCCAGATTCAAATTGTAGCGGTGGAGCCGGCGGATTCCCCGGTGCTGAGCAAGGGGAGCGCCGGGCCTCACAAGCTCCAGGGCATTGGGGCGGGCTTCGTCCCCCGGGTGCTCAACACCCACATCTATGACGAAATCATCCCGGTGAGCAGTGAGGACGCCTTTGCCGCGGGGCGGGAAATCGGCAAGACAGAGGGTGTGCTGGTGGGCATTTCCTCCGGCGCTGCCCTATGGGCGGCCATTCGTGTTGCGCAACGGGAAGAAAATCGGGGGAAGACCGTAGTGGTGCTGCTTCCCGATACCGGAGACCGCTATCTGTCTACGCCCATGTTTGCCGAAGAGACGTGAGAAAACACAAAAAACGAGAAAACGCCGGGATTTTCCGGCGTTTTCTCGTTATATGGGAGCTTGTGAAAGAGCTCTCAGCGGCAAAAGGCGATCACCCGATCCAGATAGTCGGGAGCTTCTTCATACAGCGCATGGCCCAGGCCGGCGTACAGATACAGCTTCGCCCCGGGGATTTGCCCGGCAAGCTCTCTGGATGCCTCGCCGGTGACGATCTGATCCTCTGTGCCGCCGACTACCAGCGTGGGGCAGGCAATGTCCGGGAGCGCGCCATAGGCGTCATGGCTGAGGCAGGCCTCCGCCTGGGTGCGGAAGCGGGCAAGGGATTTGGGCTTGCTCACAGCGCCCAGCAGCGCATACGAGGGGCGCAGCAGCCGCAGCCGCCGGGGTGTGTAGGAGCGCAGGGCGGTATCCAGGAGGATTCCCGCATAATCCCCCTGCTCCGCCATGGCAAGCCAGCGGCCAATCACGTCCCGCATGGTGGGGTTGGAGTGACTTGCCGTAACCGTCAGAATCAGCCGACTCACCGCCTCCGGATGGTCAATGGCCAGCCATTGGGCGATCATCCCGCCCTGTGACACGCCCACAACGCAAGCGCCGCGCAGCTGCAGCGCGTCCATGGCGCGGCTGAGATCCTCTGCCATTTCCCGGGTGCCGCAGTGCGGGGGCAGGTCCTGCCTCCGACTGAACAGATACACGGTGAAGTCCTTTGCCAGCTTGCGATACAGCAGCGCGAAGGGCAGTGCCATTCCTTTGACTGTTTTAAGGCCGTCTCCCACACCGGGGATCAAAATCAGCGTACGGCTTCCGGCGCCAAAGCGCACGTAATCCATGTAGCTGCCTTCCAGGGAAAGACTTCCGTTTTTTGCCTGCAGCATCCCAATGCCTCCTTCCTGCATATCAAGGCCATTATAGGCCCTTTTGCGTTCAGAGGCAAGAGGGCCTTGCCGTAGAATAGTTTAGAAAAAAACTGGACAAAGTGCCAGAAGAATGGTACAACTGTATACAATTATTCAACGTCAAGGCTTACGGAACAGGAAGGAGAGAGA
>CACZSJ010000138.1 GCA_902783825.1 Oscillospiraceae bacterium
CGCTCCACTCGGCGAGCCTCCGCGTATTTGACCTTCCGCCGGGACAAGGTGCTGACGGAGATTGCGGAAAAACGCCTGGTGGCCATTCGAGACTACGCCCAGTTTGGGTCGGGGATCAAGATCGCCATGCGGGATCTGGAAATCCGCGGCGCCGGCAATCTGCTGGGGGCGGAGCAGTCCGGCCACATGGTGGACGTGGGCTACGATATGTACATGAAGCTGCTGAGCGAGGCGGTGCTGGAGGCACGGGGGCTGGAAGTGCCCGTCCGGGCGGATTGCTCCGCGGATCTGGCGGTGGCCGCCAACATCCCGGACCGCTACATCAGCGCCTCGGAACAGCGCATGGATATTTACCGACGCATCGCCAGCATCCGCAGCGAGGAGGAGGCGGACGATCTGACCGATGAGCTGATCGACCGCTTTGGCGACCCGCCGCCGGGCGTGAACGCCCTGATCCACGTGGCGCTGCTGCGGGGCGAGGCTGGACGGGCCGGGATTACGGACATCGCCCAGAAGCAGGGATACCTGCGCTTTACGGTGAAGGAATTCGACATGGAAAAGGTCTCCGCGCTGTACGCAAGGCCGGAATACAAGGGCCGCTTGCGGGTGGAGGCTGGCGCCAAGCCCTGCCTGAGCCTGAAGATCAAGACCAAGAGCCGAGTCATCGAAGAGGCACGCCGCTTTACTGCGGACTGGGGTGCGCCGCTTACCGAGGAATAAGGCGCGCCCCGTTTGTCGGGGCCGCCAAACAACAGCAAAACAAAGAAAGGACAGCCTGCCATGAAAAAATCGATTGTCGTAAGCCTGCTGGTGCTCTGCCTGCTTCTGGGCGGGGTGATCGGCTATCTGTACCATCGGAGTATGAGCGATGCGGGAGAGCCCGTTTCTGTGCCTGCGGAGGAAAGCGCGCAGCCCGGCGAAACAGAGGATCCGGCGGAGCAGCCTGCGGAGGAAGAAGTGCCAGAATTGCCGCCTGCCCAACAGATGGATATGGAGCGGCTTTACACCAGCCACAAGCCGGAGGAGCGGGTTTTATCCGTGGGCGGACAGGAGGAGACCTGGGACACGTATTTCTATTTTCTTGCCTCCCAGGTGAGCTACGTGGAAAACTTCTTTGACACCATGCGCAACTACTATGGTATGGCGCTGGGCTGGGCTGACGTGGCCGAGGGCGAGGACAAAACCTATGCGGATATGGCCGTGGAGGGCGTGGAGGAAGCATTGCTGCAGTTTGCCACCGTTGAGAGCTTTGCCAGAGAGAACGGCGTGAGCCTCAATCAGGAAAACCGGGAGGCCATGGAGCAGCAGATGAGGACGGACATGCAGACGGTCTTGGGCGCGGACGCTACCGAGGAAGACTTCACCGCGTATTTGGCAGGGCTGCATATGAGTCGGGAGATGTATGAGCGCATCAACGGCGTGAACCAGCTCTATCAGGAGACCTATCGGCGGCTCTACGGAGAAAACGGGGAAAAGATGGAGGATGCCGCGACCATCCAGTTTCTGCGGGATAACGGCTATCTCTCCGTCAGCCATATCCTGCTGATGACGGTGGATCCCACCACGGGCGAAGCCCTGCCGGAAGAGGCGGTTGCGGAGAAGCTGGCCAAAGCGGAAGAGCTGGCCGCCCGACTGCAGGCGATTCAGGATCCGGCGGAGCTGCTGCTTCGCTTTGGAGAGCTGAAGGAGGAATACTGCGAAGACAGCGGGAAGGCCGCCTATCCGGCGGGGTATACCTTTACGCCGGGCACCATGGTTCCCGAGTTTGAGGAGACCAGCCAGGAGCTGACGGAGTATCAGGTGTCGGATCCGGTGGCTTCCAGCTACGGCTATCATATCATCCTGAAGCTGCCGCTGGAGCCGGACGCGCTGCTTTTCAGCAGCGGCGGCAGTCCCATGAGCGCCCGGGCAACAGCAGCCAATACCGAGTATGGACAGCGGCTGCAGGCCCATATGGACGGACTGCGCGTGGAGTACGCCCAAAGCTTTGAGACGCCGAAGCTGTTGGATTACCTCAGTCAGGAAACAAACGGATAAGCAAGAAAACGGCAATTGCGCAGAAAAGGCCCGGTTCGGAAGAACCGGGTCTTTTCCGTGCTTTGACGCTGCGTTTACGCCGCCTGCTCCCGGGCCGGAGCCGCCGATGCCAGCATGTCCTGAATGCTGATGCCGTAACCCTTGTTCGGCTGGTTGACGAA
>CACZSJ010000139.1 GCA_902783825.1 Oscillospiraceae bacterium
AGTGCCGACAATACTTGTCTGGAGACGGACCGGGAAGATAGGTCAATGCCAACACAGAGCCGCTCATTTGAGCGGCTCTGCTTTTTTGTTTACGCATAGTTCATGGACTTCGTGTAAGAATATGGTATATTGCCCATGATAGCTGCATGAAAGGAGATACCAAATATGGCAAACAAATACGCAGGCACCAAGACAGAGAAAAATTTGTGGGAGGCTTTCGCCGGAGAGTCGCAGGCTCGCAACAAATACACCTACTTTGCCTCCGTGGCCAAGAAGGCCGGGTATGAGCAAATTTCCGCGATTTTCCTGAAGACGGCTGACAATGAAAAAGAGCATGCCAAGCTGTGGTTCAAGGAGCTGGGTGAACTGGGCACGATGGAGGAGAATCTGCTGCACGCTGCCCAGGGCGAGAACTTCGAGTGGACCGATATGTACGAGCGGATGGCCAAAGAGGCCGAGGAAGAGGGCTTTACCGAGCTGGCCGAAAAGTTCCGGGGCGTGGCCGCCATTGAAAAGACCCATGAGGAACGCTATCGCAAGCTGCTGGCCAACGTGGAGGCCAAGGAAGTTTTTGAAAAGAGCGGCGTACAGGTGTGGGAATGCCGCAACTGCGGTCACCTGGTCATCGGCACCAAGGCGCCGGAGGTCTGCCCGGTGTGCAACCATCCCCAGGCCTACTTTGAACTGCGGGAAGAGAACTACTAAACAATTGCTGATTAGAAAAGCCCAAAGGCGGGAAGTGAGCTTCCTGTCTTTGGGCTTTTTTAGGGATGCGTGGGGCTTTAGCCCCGATAATTGGCAAACATGGTGTCGGTGGCGGCCCGGATGGCGGCGGTCACCTCTTCCACTTTCGCGGGATCCCAGGCGGCCGGCTCGGCACGCAGGAAGGAAGTCTTGTCCACCCGGTTGTCAAAGACGCCGATGGGCAGATCCCAATGGCGACCATGGGCCTCGAAGCTCACATGGTTGGGTTTGTCGGCATGTTGGATCAGATACTCCATATCGTCACAGCCATAGTCCCCCAGCATAACCGCCAGAGGTACGCCGTGGTGCAGATTGGATCCGGGATCGTTGGGGTCGGCCCGATCGGCATTTTTCCGGCGAGACTCCTCCGGCGTGACCCAGATATACAGGATCACGGCGTTCTCCAGGATCTCCGGGCAGAACATCGGCAGGGAATATTGATAGCCGAAGGTGCCGGAAAGGGGCGGCTCCGTGCCATCGGGTCCGCCGCGGGCGCATTCGATGATGATGGTTTTGTCCTCAAAGCTCTCGGGATAGGCTGCCTGCTTTTCATCCAGCATGGCCCGCGCTTCCGCTTCCAGCTTTTTGCCCACAGCCTCCCGATCCTGCTGGGGGAGAAGGCCCAGTCTGGGAGAGATCCCGGCGCCGGCGGCGGCGCGGTCAATGCGTTCAAACAAATACTGCGCAGCAGAGTCAGGATTTACCCGGACGCGGCCCAGCAGATCGTGATAGTCTTCGTTGAGAAGATTGCACAGGGTGCCCCAGTCCCGCCCGTCAAAAAAGGGCTCCTCGCCCGGGTAAAAGATCCGGGGACGACCCAGAGCCTCCAGCTCGTTGTCGATCCGACGCATCATATGCACGTAGGGAAAGTCGTCCAGCTGGAGATTTTCTCCGATGTGAAATTCATCTTTCAGTCGCTGGGCGTCCACGTTGGCCATGAAATTGCGCACCTCGGATTTTCCGGAGGCGGGCAGCGCTTGCAGCAGAACCACTTTAAAAACTTTGTTGCTCATAGCGATCTCCTTTGTTATATCAAATTACCAGAGGGTCTGCAGCCAGACGGTTTTGTCCACGCAGATATCCCGGTGTTGGTCCACATAGCCAATGATCAGTTCGGCAATCTCTTCGGTCCGCTCTCGCAGAACCGGACATTCGGCATAGGCCTCGTAGCCGCCGGCGCCGGAAGCGCGATAGCTGTTGAGACAGAGGGAAAGCCAGACGTCTTCGGGCAACTCTTCGCCCTGATAACGGATGGAGAGGATGCGGTCTCCCGGCGGTCTGCGGAGATCAGCCGTGACCTGAACGCCGGAAATATAATCAAAATTGTAGTGCTGAACCAAGGGCGTAAGAAAACTTTCGCTGACATGAGGCATCCCGTACTCGTCCAGCGTGAAGTAGGAGGCGCTCCGCTCCAGAACGGATTTCAGCACCCGCCGGTTCACCCGGAGGGTTTTCAGCGTGTTGGGGAACACATAGCTGGCCACAATGTCCCGCATGGTGACCTGGGCATCGAAGCCGCGCACCTCGTTTGCCAGACTGGTGGCGGAAAGCTGCGCGCCGGAGGCTTCCAGCTGCACCTGATTGAAAAAGTTGGCGATCAGCGAACCGTGCAGCGCCATCTCCAGATGCGGCGAGGGAGGCAGTGCGGTGTCCAAATGCCCAAGAGGCGTATCCAAGAAAACCGAAGTGGCCGCTTCCAAAGGAGCCAACAATTCCCCGGCCGCAGGCAGCGTGACATTCCCCGCTGGCAGCAATCGGGAGGAGCCCTGCAAGTCGCCGGCCGCCGTGAGAGAAAGCTCCATGCGGACGAACTGTCTGGCTTTGTCCGGCGGCTGGCAGGTATAGGTACCGAAGAGTTGCCGATTTTCCACGGGCAGATGTTGATGCCCGGTGAGCAGCACATCGTAATCCAGCTCCCGACAGATGCGCCAGCCCTGGTTTTCTCCGCTCTCGGAGAAAACCGCGCCGCTGTCCAGATCCGCCTCGAAGCCGCCGTGGTACAGACAGACGGTTAGCTCCGCGCCTTGAGCCTTCAGGTCGGACAGCGCTTCCCGGGCCGCCGCAAAGGCGTCGGTAAACACCAGGCCCTGTATGTTCTCCGGCTTCTCCCACTGTGGGACAAAGGGCGTGATGACGCCGCACAGACCAACCCGAAGGCCGTTGTCCAGCGTGACCAGGGCTGTTTTTTCCACATGCCGCAGGCCCTGCACGTTAGCGCAAAGGCAGCGGGCATCCAGCTCCGCCAGATACGCCTCCACCTGGGCAAGGCCGTAATTGAAATCATGGTTGCCCAAGGTCACAAACTGATAGCCAGCCAAATTCATCAGGCGGGCTAGCGTCGGACCGGGGGCTTCTCCGCGGCTATACAGCCAGTAGGTAAAAGGGCTGCCTTGCAGGGTGTCCCCGCCGTCCAGAATCAGGGTGTTGCCGTCCCGGACAAAGTTTGCCATGCAGTTTGCCAGCCCCGTGGGAGCCGGGCAAGCCTTAGCATAGTCCGTGGGCGCGAAATATCCGTGCACATCGGAGGTATAATAGATCGTCAGTTTGCGCTCCATGTGTCAGCCTCACAGAATCCCGTGGGATAAAATCATTTTTCCCGGCGGCCAAAGCGTCGGGAAAAATGGCGAAGGGCGACGATTACTGGCCGTGGGCCAGCTTCCGGCGCACCCGGGTAGAGAGAAATTCGATAATCAGCACCAGCAGCATCAGGCCCCACACGAAGGAGCCGACCATGGCCCAGCGCCGGCTGTTGAGGCACTGCACCAGAGAGGCGCCGATGCCGCCCGCGCCCACGATACCCAGGGTCGTGGCGTCCTTGAGGTTGATGTCGAAACGGTAGATGGTGGTGGAGATAAAACTGGCGGTGAGCTGAGGGATGACGCCGTAGCGGATTTTCTGGAAGGCGGTACAGCCCATGGCGTCCAGACTCTCCAGAATCCGGGTATCCAGATCCTCGATGGCGGTGATGTACATCTTGGAGATCATGCCGATGGAGCAGACCGACTGGGTAATCACGCCGCAGGCGGCGCCGGGGCCGGTGACCCGGATCCACATCAGCGCCCACACCAGGCTGGGGATGGTACGGATCAGCAGGATGATCACACGGAAAATGTAGGCGATAGGTCGGGGCAGGATGTTGGTGGAAGCCAGAAAGGCAAAGGGAATCGCCAGAATGGCGCCGAAAAGCGTACCCAACACGGCAATGGCCATGGTCTGCAGCAGCAGGAAGGGCACATCGGTCTCGCCCGTGCCGAACATGAGCTTCATATCCGGATGGCTTACGCCGCTGATGACGCC
>CACZSJ010000140.1 GCA_902783825.1 Oscillospiraceae bacterium
GCACCAGTTACCATGTGGCAAAGGATGAAATCGTGATCGTTGACAGCAGCGTCATTCATTCCGGTCGCTGCAGTGACGGAAGCACTGCGGAAGAAACACACGCTGAGGTTATGACAGTTCAGATCAACAAGGATGTTTTTCGATATGCCAACTATACGATTCCGTCTTTTCAAGTCTTTCTGTCAAAGCAGCACAACGCAAAGCTTCGTGCCATCATGGCTCAGATCAAGGATATTTATGAGAAGAAAGCAGAGTATTATGAGCTGCTTTTGAACTCTGAGGTATTGAAGCTTTGCTATTGTTTGCTGATCAATCATTCGATTCAGAATGAAACACAGGAAATATCCAGGCATACCACGAGGGGAATCAAACGAGCCATTCAGTATGTTGAGGATCACTGTTCCGAAAAACTAAATCTGGGAGATGTGGCGAGCTTCATCCATTATAATCCGTCGTACTTTTCCAGACGTTTTCATCAGTTTACAGGGTTCACATTCAATGAGTACTTAAACCGCTGCCGCATTGATGCCGCATCCAAAATCTTGCTTGAGACAGAAAAAACGATTTCTGAGATTGGCCTCGAATGCGGCTTTCCGAGTGTGAGCTCCTTTATAACCTTTTTCAAGCGGCAGCATCAGGTGACGCCGGAGAAATACAGAAAAAGCTATTCTCATGAAAGAGTCAAAAAGTAAAATTTTAATAATAACAGGTAAAGCAAGCGAAAGACATCCGACCTGAGATTCCCTATATTGGTAGCGTAGGTTTGTGAACTTTGAACAAGACAGATAAAGAGCGTCACAATGGGAGCCTTGGCAATATGTGCAGCGGATCCTGCTCCCAGAACGACAAAAGCGAGGTGATATCCTGTGAGACCGACATTATACCTGGCTATCAAAAGAGCCCGGCGTTACATGAAAAAGCATAACACGCCGGATCATATGGAATTGACCGATGAGTTTATCCAGAAGTTGCACGATAATATTGCAAATAAAGATTATGACTGTTTCACGGCAGATGAAAAGCTGAAAAAAGGCCTATCTCTGGAGAAAGTCCAGCTTGAGCATTGTTCCAGCTGGACCATCAGAAATGAGGCAAACCCTCAAGATAAAATCATTTATTACATTCATGGGGGCGGCTTTGTCAACGGCTGCACCAAAGATCTGTTCAAGTTTATCTCCTACGCGGTTAAGCACTTCGGCTATAACCTTTACTCGGTGGATTACCGCCTGACGCCAGACTATACCTGCATGGACACGATCACCGACTGCGAAAACGGATATAAGTATCTGCTTGAACATTATTCTCCCGAAAACATCATTCTGATGGGCGAATCTGCCGGCGGCAACCTTGTCCTGGCTTTGCCCCACAAGCTGAGGGATGACAGCTTGCCGTTCCCTGCGGGGATTATCGCGTCATCGCCGGTCGTGCAGTTTCTGCATTATCCGTACAGCTATTACGAGTGCGCCTGCAAGACAGATTTTGCCATCATCTTCGGCATCAATGACGTGACAAAACTATACCGCGGCGAGCTGCCGCTGGATCACCCCTACCTGTCGCCGCTTTGCGGAGACCTGAGCGGTTATCCGCCCACCTATTTGGACGCATCGAACGTGGAAAGCCTGCGGGATGAGGCCAGAATGATGTATGTCAGACTGAAAGAAGAAGGCTGCGATGTGGAATACCACGAGCTGAGAGATTTCTTCCATGCCATGCTGACGGCACCGCAGTACCGCTTTGTGCGAAAGGAAGAGCATACGCAGGTATCAGCCTTCATCAACAGAGTCTTTGACCGTACAAATGGCAAGTGATATGAAAAACAAATTAGTTCTTGATATCCATACCCACACGATCGCCTCCGGCCATGCCTATGGGACAGTCAGGGAAAACGCGCTTGCCGCGAAAGAGAAGGGCTTGGTCGGCCTGGGCACCAGCGACCATGCGCCCGGGATTCCCGGCGTGTGTGATCCCATTTATTTCGGGAATCTGCACGCGATTCCGAGAACGCTTTACGGCGTCAGCATTTATTACGGCGTAGAGAATAATATGCAAAACGACGGCAGCATGACTTTGGGGGAGCCGTTTCTTTCCCGGCTTGACTACAATATCGTTGGGATTCACGGGGGCCCTTGCTGCTATGAGGATCAGGGCATAGTTAAAAACACGGACAATCTGATCCGCTGCATGGCAAATCCGAAGACCTTCTTTGTATCGCACCCGGATGACGGCTGGTTTCCCCTGGATTACGAGAGCGTGGTGCTTGCGGCTAAGGAATACGGCGTTGCGCTGGAAGTCAACAACGCGCATGTGAAGCATCCGTGGCGAAAAGACTGCCTGAAGAATATCCACACCTACCTGGAGCTGTGCACGAGATACAAGGCACCTGTCTTTGTCGGCTCGGATGCCCACGACCCCTCGCAGATCGGACAGTTTGAAGAGGCGATTGCATTGCTGGACGGGATCGGCTTCGACGAGGGACTGATCATCAATAACTCAGAAGAGAAATTCAGGAGTTTTATTGGCTTTGAATCAAAGTGAATGTACGATGACGCTTTATAGGAAAGGTGCTGATGGAAGATGGTTGACGTTTTTAATCTCACGATTCCCCAACTCACGGAAAATGAAGAAAGAACAGCCTATGTCTATGTCCCGGATCAGGCTGCCGAAGACCCAGATGCACGCTATCCGGTGCTCTATATGTTCGACGGGCAGAATCTTTTCTTTGACAGCACAGCGTCCTTCGGCAAGAGCTGGGGATTGCTGAAGTATCTGGAGGAAACCAGGCTGCCGCTGATCGTTGCTTCTGTTTCCTGCAATACACATCCGGAGAGTTATCGCCTGGGCGGCAGGTTTTCCGAATACAGTCCCTTTTCCTTCCATGATGGACGCTTCGGGAGCATCAAAGGCCGGGGCAAGATCACCATGGACTGGCTGACAAAGGAATACAAGCCCATGATCGATGCCAAATATCCGACCCTGCCGGACAGGAAACACAGCTTCATCGCCGGCAGCTCTATGGGCGGAGTGATGACGCTGTATGCCATCACAAACTATAACCACGTCTTTTCACGCGGCGCCGCCCTGTCGCCCGCCGTCTATTTCACGCCGGAAGAGAACAAGGAAATGATCCGAACGGCTGACATAGCGCCGGATACCGTTCTCTACGTCGATTACGGGGAAAAGGAGCTGTTTGACAGTCCGGCAGAAGAGCTTTTCCGGGAGACTGTCTCCCTCCTGCAGGAAAAGCGTATCCTCCTGGAAAGCCGTATTGTTCCCGGGGGGATCCACTCGGAGATCACATGGGAAAAGCAGGTGCCGTTTTTTATGAACGCACTGTTTTATGAGCTTTAGGGAATTCCTAATAAAATAAAACAGAAAGAGAGGAAGCGCGTACACATGAACAGTAAAACGAAAACCTCCGTGTGGAAAAACTATTTTTCCATGCTGCGGCACGCAGGCCTGCCATGGGTGCTGATGGTTATCTGCTTTGTGCTGAGCCTTCTGGTTTCGATCCTGTCGCTTGCGCTGGCCAATCAGATTTCCGTCGTACTGCAGGAGAATGTGCCGATCCACAGCGCAGTCCCTGAAATATGGAAGCTGATCGGGGTTATCATCGGCGGCATCGTCTGCATCGTCGCAAGCGCCCATCTGCAGGGGATCGTGACGGCGCAGATCGACCGGAACGTGCAGCGGTATGCGGTGAGCAAGGTGCTTCACCTCAAAACCAAGGACCTTGAAACAACAGATACCCGTGAATTCATCACGCGTCTGACCGACGATACGGCCAAGAACAGCCCATTTATCATCGAGCTCGCAATCAACGAGATCCCGCGCCTCTATTATATCGTCGGGGCGATTATTTCGGTCTCTCAGATTGGGCAGCCAGTTCTGGTCGGCGCCATGTTCCTGCTGATTCCCGGCATTGTTCTTCTGGCCTTTGTCTCCGGCCTGATCACCTTCCGCAATCGCAACAAAATCCAGGCGCGGCTGGCCGACGTCACCGCCCGTCTTGCCGAAAAGATCGATGACGTGGAGTTGATCAAGTCCTACGGCACGGAGGAAAAGGAGATCGAAGCCGGGAACCGGGTGCTTGACGAGCTGAAAAAGGTTCGCAAAGAAGGCGTCCTTGTCGATCGCGTCAACCAGTTTATCAGCACCTTCATCTGGTTTATCGATATCATCATCATTGTCGTACCGCCGACCCTGCTGATGTTCAGGGGTGCCATTGATCGAGGAACCTATGCCGCGTACATCCTTCTGGTCTCAAAGTTTGAAACCTATGTAAAAGAGCATCTGAAGGTTTGGGTCGCGCTTAAGGAAGCGCAGGGCGCGACACGCCGGCTTTCCGCGCTGCTGAACATCGAGGGTGAAATGGATCGGACGGCGGACTCCGTTCCGGAGAAAGGCGATATTGCGTTTGACAAGGTCTCTTTTGCCTATGGCGAGAACTACATTTTGAAGGACCTGTCGTTTACGATCCCGCATGGGAAAAAAACCGGGATCGTCGGGCTGTCCGGCTCCGGAAAGTCCACGGTGCTGAATCTGATCGAAAAGTTCTACGAGCCCGACGAAGGCATGATCCTGCTTGGCGGCCGGAATATTCAAGATGCCGATTACCTGCAGTACAGAAGCCGCTTTGCCTATCTCCCGCAGAACGCGCCAGCCATCAGCGGCACTGTGCGTGAGATGCTGCGCTTCTCAGCTGCGCGGGACTATACCGACAGCGAAATGATCGAGGCGCTGAAGGCTGTGCTTCTGTACGACGATCTCGAGCCGCTCGGAGGTCTGGATTATGAGATTGGAAACAGCGGCGAGAACCTTTCCGGCGGACAGCGTCAAAAGCTGGGCATCGCCCGGATGCTGCTGTCGGACGCCGAATACGTGCTGCTCGACGAAGCGACCAGCGCACTCGATCCCGAAGCCACGGCGCTGATTCAAAAGCGGATCGACGAAAAGTGCGCGGGAAAGACGCTCATTGTCGTCGCGCACGATCTGTCCACCATCGAAAACGCAGACAGCATCCTCGTGCTGGAGGAAGGCAGGCTGATCGGGCAGGGGACGCATCAGGAGTTAAAAGAGAAACTCCCCTTGTATGCGGGACTGGTGAAGGGGGTCTAAAGCCATGAAGCTGAAGAAATATTTTGTTTTCGATACCAAAGACGGCAGCTATGAAGAGCTGAAAACCCGGAAGACCCTGCGTACTCTGTATAAGGGTGTCAAAATCCCCTGGCTGCGGATCATTATCGGTGCGTTTTTGTCCGTGTTCAACGTGCTGATCCTGATGACGCAGTATGAAAACTACATGAAGCTGTACATGGGCACGCTGAAGGATCTGACCCCGCTGTGGATGTATCTGATCGCCTATTTCTGCCAGATGGTCATGCTCTTCCTTGTGGTGATCGCGGATCGGGCGGTCGTTGAGATGGTCATTAGCGTCAGCAAAAAGCTTTGGCGCAAGATGACGCACATGCCGGTCCGTGACTTTGAGACCAGCAAGCCCGGCGCGATGCTGTCCCGTATCACACTGGACGCCCAGTATGCTTCAAAGCCCTTCGACGCGGTCGTTGCGCTGCTGCAGGCGCTTGTCACGATCATTACGCTGTCTGCCATTGTGCCGGACATTATCGGCTATGCCCTTCCCGTGCTGGGCCTTTCCCTCATCTGCGCGATCGCGCTGGCCTATGTCACAGCCCGGGTGCTCTCCCGCTCTACATTGTACGCGCAGAACAAGAAAGCCGAGCAGACCGACCATTATAACGAAATCCTTGCAAATATCCGCTTCATTAAGGCCTCCGGCGCAGAGCAGGAGGCGATCAAGCGCAGCAACCAATACATCGAACGGCGCTACAACGCGGGTCTCTACACCGCACTCTATCAAGGCCTTGCTCAGGTGATCGGACAATATGCATACCTCGTGTTTGCAGTTTGCCTGATCGTGGCTGTTGGAGCAATCGGCGCGGGCTCGATTGCCGACATTGAGCCGATCAGCGCCCTATATGCGTTCCTGTTCGCGGTCAGCGCGGTCGTTATTGCGTTCATGGGCTTCCCAATGTATTTCTCTGAGGCGGTCGGCGGCACAAAGAAGATCGTCTCTGTGTTCCAGCGCGGGGAGGAGGACGTGAACGCGGGGACCGAGGCCGAGTCTGCGCAGGGAGACATCGTCCTGAAAAATGCATCCTTCGCCTACACGAATCAGGACGCGGTCAAGGATCTCAATGTTGTGATCCCGGCGGGGCAGGTCACCGCCATTGTCGGCACCAACGGCTCCGGCAAATCCACCATGATCAAGCTGATCGACCGTCTCTATCCCTTGAAAGATGGCGAGCTTGCGATCGGAAACAATCATGCCTCTGAAACCTCTCTCAAGAGCTGGCGCAGGCGTTTTGCCGTCGTGGCCCAGAAGACGGCGCTGTTTTCCGGCACGCTCAGGGACAATATCTGCTACGGGATCGAGGACGTGTCTGAGGACGCCATCCAAAACGCCGTTCGGGTCGC
>CACZSJ010000141.1 GCA_902783825.1 Oscillospiraceae bacterium
AGGCGGAGCTGGAAGTCCGTCTGGAGAAAGCGGATTTGAAGTCCCGCCGGGAAGCGGAGCGGATTCTCGCGGAAGCGCGGGAGACTGCGGAGCAAGTGTTCCGGGAGCTGGACGAAATGCAAAAGCGTGCCAACGAGGAGGACAACGCACAGCGAATCAATGAGGCCCGCAGCGCGCTGCGCAGGAAGCTCAACCAGTCGGAGGAAAAACTGGGCAGAGAGCCGGCAGAGCCGGAAACGCAGCAGCTTTCCAGCCGTCCGATCCGTCCGGGAGATACCGTTCGGATTCGGGCCATGGGTGTAAAGGCGGAGGTCATCTCGATTTCTCCGGAGCGGGTGTTGAGCCTGCGTGCGGGCATTATGAACGTGACGGCGCGGGAAGACGAAGTGCTGCTGCTGGAGGGCGTGGAGGCGCAGACAAAGAAAACTACGGCCGTCCAGAGCACAGCGCGCCTTCGCAGCGCCGGCATGCCGACAGAAATCGATCTGCGGGGAATGGAGGCGCTGGAAGCGGTGCTGGCAGCCGAGCGGTATTTGGACAGCGCGGTAATGGCAAGACTCTCTCAAGTGACTCTGATCCACGGCAAAGGCACCGGCGCGCTGCGCACGGCGATACATCAAATGCTCAAACGCAACAAAGCGGTGAAGTCATTCCGCTTGGGGCGCTATGGAGAGGGCGAAAGCGGCGTCACCCTTGTCGAACTGAAATAAAATCTGGCCGGTGCTATCGCAATAAATGTTGAAAACAACGAAACATTTGAAAGCGGTTGACGATTCCGCCGAAATTTGATAAAGTAAACGCGGTCAAATCATGTTCAATTCGTTTTTATAAGGAGTGGCGAGTATGATAACCAAAGAAGTAGTCATCAACAATCAGGTAGGTCTTCATGCCAGACCCGCGACTTTTTTCATTCAGAAAGCCAACGAGTTCAAGAGCAGCATCTGGGTCGAGAAGGAAGAGCGGCGTGTCAACGCCAAGAGCCTTTTGGGCGTGCTTTCTTTGGGCATCGTTAAGGGTACTGCGATTACCATCATTGCCGACGGTACCGATGAGGAGGCTGCTATCGCCACCTTGTCCGAGCTGATCGACTCTGACTTCTCCGAGTGAGCTGCTAAAGAATACGGTATAACAGGGGCTGTGCGCAGGCACAGCCCTGTTTTCAAATGGGAAGATCGGTGCGCGTATGAAAAAAGAGAGTTTGGCTACAATGGAAATGCTGCTCTGCGCGGGATTGTGGAGCATTGCCGGGATTTTTATGAAACTGCTGCCTTGGAACGGCTTTGCCGTGGCGGGGATGCGCAGTCTGATCGCGGGGATAACCATTGCTGTTTACATGCTGATAAAAGGTTACCGTTTTGTGTTCAACCGTCAGACGCTTGTAGCCGGCGTGCTGGCTGGTTGCGTATATACCTGCTTTGCCTGCGCCAATAAACTGACCACCGCAGCCAATGCCATTGTGCTGCAATTTACGGCGCCGGTGTTTATCGTATTGTTTTCTGCATTGCTTTTTAAGACGCGTGTCCGCCGCTCTGACCTGCTGGTCGTGCTGCTGACCCTGGCGGGCATCGCCCTTTTTTTCTTCGATCAATTGAAGCCTGGCTATGTGCTGGGCAACTTTGTGGCCATAGCCGCCGGCATGTTTATGGCCGGCATGTATATGGCGATTGGCGGACTGGAAAGCCAGGAGCGCTTCAGCGCGGTGGTCATCGGCCAGGGAGTTACTTTCCTGATCGGACTGCCTTTTATCCTGAGTACGCGGCCATTGCTGAATCTTACGACCCTGAGCTGCATTTTGATTCTGGGTGTTTTTCAGCTGGGGATTTCCTACATTTTGTATGTGAAGGCGGCGCGATACTGTCCGCCCTTGGCTTGCAGCCTTTTGGGCGCGGTGGAGCCGCTGCTCAATCCCGTGTGGGTTTTGCTGTTTGATGGAGAGCGTCCGGGGCTGTTTGCCCTGATTGGCGCGGTGATTGTGGTGGTCTCCATTACGGCCTGGCTGATATACGGGCAGGATAAATCGACAGCGGAGGAAGCCAATGCTTGAAACGCTGAGAGAAAAAGCGAACAATCTGCCTCAGCTTCCCGGAGTGTATATTATGCTGGACATCCAGGGCCAAGTGATCTATGTGGGAAAGGCAAAGAAGCTCAAGAACCGGGTCAGCAGCTATTTCCACGGGGAACACCTGCCTAAAGTGGCGGCTATGGTGGAGAAGGTGGCTGATTTTAACGTAATCGTGGCAGACAGTGAATTTGAGGCGCTTGTACTGGAGAATTCGCTGATCAAACGCCACAAGCCTCACTACAATATTCTGCTGAAAGACGATAAAGGCTATCCCTATATTCGTGTAGATGCGGACAGTGACTATCCCAGTATGCGCATCGTCAACCGCCGCATCAAAGACGGCGCCCGGTATTTTGGCCCCTACGGAGGTCGATACCAGACCCGGGAGATCATCGCAACTCTGTGCAAGGCGCTGCTTTTGCCGGACTGCTCCCGCAAATTCCCCAGAGATGTGGGGCGGGAGCGTCCTTGCTTGAATTACCACATGGGGAGCTGCGCTGGTTGGTGCCTTCCGGATAACAAGCCCGAGGACTATCGAAGCCGCATGCGCCAGGCGATGCTGATCCTGGACGGGAAAAGCGAACAGCTGATGACGGATTTGAAGAGGGAAATGGAACAAGCGGCAGAAGAGCTGCGCTTTGAGCGAGCTGCCGAGCTGCGGGACCGACTGCGCGCGGTGCAGGGACTGACCCATAAGCAGCGCGTGATTTCCACCACCTTTGCAGATACCGACGCCATTGCGTTTTGCCGCGGCGCCAAAAGCAGCTTTGTGATTTTGCATTTTGTCAATGGCGACCTGATTGGGAAAGACGTGGAAATGATGGAGGAACCTCTGGAAGAGGACGGCGAAGCAATCTCTGAATTGGTGCGGCAGACTTACACCGCCCAGAGGGGCGCATGGCCGCGGACGATTCTGCTTCCCTGCCGATTGGAGGACAAGGAGGAGCTGGAGCGCCTGCTGAGCGAGACGGCAGGCCACCGGGTATATCTGGAAACGCCCAAGCGCGGTGAGAGGCTGCGGCTGATCGAGAGCGCGGCGCTCAATGCCCGGGAAGAAATTCAGAGACGGACCACGGCCGCCCAGCGTCGGTCCAAGACGCTGGAATGGCTGCAGAAGGCGTTGGAGCTGGAACGATTTCCTCACCGGATCGAAGCGTTTGATATTTCCAATCTGGGCGATACGGGCATTGTGGCTGCCATGACCGTCCATGTGGACGGAAGACCCCTGAAGCGGGACTATCGGAAATTCCGTATCCGCGATCTGGCGCTGCGGGACGACTATGCCAGCATGTATCAGGCGATTAGCCGCCGCTTTCGCCACTATGTGGAAGGGGACGAAGCATTTGGCGTTCTCCCGGATCTGCTGCTGATTGACGGAGGCGAAACCCATGCGGCCACCGCACAGCGCGCTCTGAGCGATTTGGGCTTGCAGCTGCCCGTGTTCGGCATGGTCAAGGACGAGCGGCACCGCACCCGGGCGCTGATCACGTCTGATGGCAGAGAGATTGGAATCAGCGGCAATCAGGCGGTTTTCGCGCTGATCGGAAGCATTCAGGAAGAAACACACCGCAGCGCCATTGGTTATCAGCGGCAGCTGCGAGGGGAGAGCTATGGATCGGTGCTGGATAAAATCCCTGGGATCGGCATCCAGCGGAGAAATCAGCTTCTGCAAAGCTTCAAATCCGTAAAGGCCGTTCGAGAGGCGGATGTGCAGGCACTTTCCCGGGTTCTGCCGTCTAATGCCGCACAGGCAGTCTATGATTATTTCCATGGGGAGGATGCGGCATGCGTGTCATTACCGGAACAGCCAGAGGCAGAAAACTGAAAACGCCTGCGGGCTACGACATCCGCCCTACAACGGACAATGTAAAGGAAGCCCTGTTCAATATCATCCAGTTTGACGTGGAGGGCAGGCGGGTTCTAGATCTGTTTGCAGGGACGGGCCAGCTGGGGATCGAGTGTCTGAGCCGGGGCGCGGCAAGCGCGGTGTTTGTGGATCAGAGCCGGGAAGCGCTGCGAATCGTGGGGGAGAATCTGAAAGCATGCGGCTTGCAGGGCAAGCTCTGTCAGATGGATGCTTTGCGCTTCCTTCAGCAGGCAGAAAGCTTTGATTTGATCTTTGTGGATCCGCCATACGATGCAAATTTATATATTTCTGTGCTGAAATGCATCAATTCGGTTGACATATTGTCGGAAGGTGGTATAATAGTCTGCGAAGCCCGCAGCGGGGAGTCGCTCCCGGCTATGGAGTCCCCCTATCGAAAGGGGAAAGAGTACCGCTACGGCAAGGTAAAGATTGCTATTTATACAAAGGAAGGCAACAGAGATGAGAACTGCGATATGCCCGGGCAGCTTTGACCCGATCACTCTCGGACACTTGAACATCATCCGCCGCGCTTCACAGATATTCGACCAGGTAGTGGTCTGCGTTATGCTCAATTCCACCAAAAAGACGCCAATGTTTACTGTGGAAGAAAAGGTTGACATGGCCCGCCGGGCGGTGGCCAAGTATCCCAACGTGATTGTGGATTGCTCGGACATTCTCGTGGCGGAGTATGCCAAGAAATTCGAAGGGCCAGTGCTGGTCAAGGGCTTGCGGGTCGCATCGGATTTTGAGTATGAATTCCAGATGGATTTGATCAACAAAAATATCAATCCAGCACTGGAAACCATGTTTCTTACCTCCGGAGCCAGGTACACGTTTTTGAGCTCCTCTGTTGTGCGGGAGCTGGCCATGTACGGGGCAGACCTTTCTGGCCTGGTACCGGACGAACTGATTGCCGAGATCGAGAAAAAAGCCGCTCAATGGAGGAACAAATGATGGATAAGCATGATGTGATTGCATTGCTGGACAGCTTATACGATATGGTCTCGGAAGCCTGGGGGGTACCTCTGGGCAATGATAAGTGCATCATTGAGCGGGAAAAGGCCCTGGGCATGATCCACGACATCAAGACCAATTTGCCTACGGCCATTGCGGAAGCCAAACGCTTGGTTGCGGCGCGAGATGAGTTTATCGGCAACGCCAAGCGGGAGGCGGAGGCCTTGCGAAAAAGTGCGGAAGAAAAGGCCAGCACCATGGTTTCCGAGCAGGAAATCGTTCGGGTCGCCCGTGCCAGAAGCGCGGAGATGATCGCCTCTGCGGAGGCAAAAACCAAGGAACTGCGCCGCGTTGCCAGCGACTATGTGGATGATATCATGCGTCAAGCAGAAGAGAGCATGAGCTCCGCGCTGCAGACCGTGCGCTCTGCGCACAGTGCGTTCAGTTCGGCGGAGTCTTCTGCCGTGCGCCCCGAAACCACTGAGAGGGCAGCCGAAAAACAGGAGTAATTTGTACATAAGGATACACGATCCAGCCCTGGAATCTGTGCGTGTTTTGCACCGATTTCGGGGCTGGATTTTTCCGTTTCACAGGAAAAAATGGCCGCGGAAGAAGATGCAAGAAAAAAGACGAAAAACGACAAAAAGTTTCACTTGCTTTTTGTGGATAGCTCCCCTATAATGGTAGTGAAAAGTGGTATGAAGTGGTGAAAAATGGAGCGTTTTTCACCGTAAGCTGGGGGGCGTTTATCCGTGACGGGCGAGTATCAACACTCTCTTGATAACAAGGGACGTATCTTTATACCTGCCAAGCTCAGAGATGAGTTGGGCGAGGTTTTTTTCATCACCATTTCAATGGATCGCTGCCTCTGCGTATACAGCAGCGAAAACTGGAGGGTTTTCTCGGAAAAAGTCAGTACCATGCCCTACATCCAGCAGCGGAAAATGCGGCCGCTGTTTGCGCGCGCAGCACGCTGTGAGCTGGATAATCAGGGCCGTGCGCTGATCCCGCAGAATCTGAGGGAATATGCGGGCTTTTCCAAAAATGTGACCGTAGTTGGCTGCAACAATCACGCGGAGCTTTGGGACAGTGAAGCCTGGGCATCGGTTTTTGAACTGGAAACCACACCGGAGAACATTGCGGCGGTTATGGAGGAGCTGGAGTTCTGATGGAGCAAGCGAAACACGTATCCGTGCTGCTGCAGGAATGTATCGACAATCTCAATATTCGTCCGGATGGAATCTATCTGGACGGAACGCTGGGCATGGGTGGACACGCTTATGAAATTGCATCCCGCTTGCGTACAGGAAGGCTGATTGCTCTGGATCGGGATGAGTCTGCCCTCCGGCGTGCCGGAGAGCGCCTGCGTCCTTATACGCAAAATTTGACTCTGGTGCACGGCAATTTCCGCGATACTGCCGCCATCCTGGACGATTTGGGGATCCAGCATGTCGATGGCATGCTGTTTGACCTCGGTGTGTCTTCGCCACAGTTGGACGAGGCGCAGCGAGGTTTTTCCTATCAGCATGATGCGCCGCTGGATATGCGCATGGACGATACCCAAGCGCAGAGCGCCTGGGACCTTGTGAACACTTGGGATGAGGGGCGCTTGGCCCGGATTCTTTGGGACTATGGGGAAGAGCGATACGCAAGGCGCATTGCGGCTGCTGTTTGTGCCCGGCGTCAGGAAAGACCCATTGAGCGTACGCTGGAACTGGTGGAGATCATCAAAAGCGCCATGCCGGCGGCGGCTTTGAGAGAAAAGCAGCACCCGGCTAAGCGCACGTTTCAGGCGATTCGCATCGCGGTCAACGATGAGCTTGCAGCCATTGCGGCCATGCTGGAGACGGCGCCGGACAAGATGCGTCCCGGCGGCCGCTTGTGCGTCATCAGTTTTCATTCCCTGGAGGACCGCATCGTAAAAAACGGGATCCATGCCAGGGAAAAGGGCTGCACCTGTCCGCGAGAGGCGCCGGTTTGCACCTGCGGTTTCGTGCAGACGCTGCGCAGCGTTCATCGCAAGCCCATCCTGCCTGGGGCGGAAGAAATCAGTCAAAACCCGCGTGCGCGCAGCGCAAAGCTGCGGGTTGCGGAGAGAGTATAATAGTGAAAAGCACGCGAGAACTGCTGTTTTCCGTCATCTGCATCAGCTTTTCATCTCTGCTGCTGGTGCTGTCCCTGCTGGGGGCGGTGCGCCTGGCAGCACTGGGCGATCACGCATCGGATCTGGAAGCGGAACGGAAACAGCTGGAAACGGAAAATCAGCGCCTTCTGGTTGCGTATGAAATGCTGCTCAATCTGGAAGAAATTGAGAAGTATGGAATTGAGGTTCTTGGTTTGCAGCACTGCTCTCCGGGGCAAATCCATACAGCGCCTTAAGGGATAAAAAGAGTCAGGTTTATTTGGGTCGGCTGCTGAATAGAGATAGAACATATCTGTTTTCAGGAGTGCGACATGAAGGATACCAGCACAAATGCCGCCGGGCTCCCCAGCGGACCCAATCGGCGGATGCTGCGTCGGGCGCTGTTTCTGATGGCGCTGTGCGGGATCGTGGCCTTTGCCGTGCTGCTTGTGCGTCTGTACAAGCTGCAGATCCGGGATCACAGCTACTATGAACAGCTTGCCATGGAGCAGCAGCTTCGGGAAGTCCCCACGGCAAAAGCCCGTGGGATCATTTATGACACCAACATGAACGCCCTGGCGGTCAGCGCCACGGTAGACAACGTTTACCTCAGTCCTGCAGAGATTGAACTCTACGGAGAGGACGGAGAGCTGATTGCCCGTGAGCTTTCCACCATCCTGGATCTGGACGAGAAGCAGCTGCTGGAAAAAGTTTCCCAGACCGGCTCCTGGTATGTGACGGTAGCGCGAAAGGTGGAGAAGGAGCAGGCGGATCAGGTGCGGGCGCTGAAAGACCGGTATCATCTGCGAGGCGTTCGCCTGGAGACAGACAGTAAGCGATATTATCCCAACTCCGCCCTGGCCTGTCATCTGATCGGTTTTGTAGGGACGGACAACACGGGGCTCGAGGGGATTGAAGCCTTGTACGATCCCTATTTGGCGGGCAGCGCCGGCCGGACTTTGCGGGCGACCAATGCTTTTGGAACCGATCTGTTGTTTTCCTCCTATGAGGCCTATGAACCGGGGGAAGACGGCTGTGATCTGGTGACCACCCTGGATTCCGGAGTGCAGTACTATGTGGAGAAGCATCTGCGGCAGGCGGTGGAGGATTACGATATACAAAACGGCGCCGGCGCCATCGTGATGGACGTGAATACCGGAGCCGTGTTGGCCATGGCTTCCCTGGACAGCTTCGATCTCAATCATTTTTTGGACGTGAGTGACGAGGTTCGACAGGCGTTGGAGGAGGAAAAGGATCCGGAGCAGGCGCAAAATTTGCTGCATGAAGCGCAAATTCGGCAGTGGAGAAACAAGGCGCTGTCCGATACCTACGAGCCGGGATCAACTTTTAAGATCATCACCCTGGCCATGGCGCTGGAGGAAGGCGCTGTGGACTTAAACAACGGCTTCTACTGCGGAGGAAATGTCAGCGTAAAGGGGCGGACAAGTCCGATCCGATGCTGGAAAGACGGGGGACACGGTTCCCAGACACTGACCCAGGCGGTTCAGCACTCCTGCAACGTGGCCTTTGTGAACATTGGCCAGAGAGTGGGAGCAGAGAGGTTTTACCGCTACTGTGAAGCCTTTGGCTTCCTGGAGCTGTCACCGGATCCGGATGCCAATCTGAGCGCCATTACGGGCATCGACCTGGCTGGGGAGAGCGGCAGCATCTGGTGGAGTCAGAATACCTTTTTCTCGGCAAAAAATCTGTCGCAGCTGGCGGCGGCGTCCTTTGGACAAACCTTTACCATTACCCCGCTGCAGTTGATTACCGCTGTAAGCGCCTGTGTTAACGGCGGGTATCTGATGCAGCCCTATGTGGTGCGGGAAATGCTGGATCCGGAAGGGAACGTGGTCTATCAGCGGCAGCCCAACGTGCGCAGGCAGGTGATCAGCGAAGAGACCAGCAGGAAAGTGTGCGGAATTTTGGAGCAGGTGGTAGGCGATCCCAAAGACGGCACCGGCCGCAACGCGGCTGTAGCCGGCTATCGCATCGGGGGGAAAACGGGCACCAGTGAAAAGGTGAGCTTGGAAGCCCAGACGGGCGTGAAAGAATACATTGTTTCCTTTGTCGGATTTGCGCCGGCAGACAAACCGCAGCTTGCGGTCCTTGTGTTTCTGGATACGCCTTCCGATCGCTCCGGTGTTTATATCAGCGGTGGTCAGATGGCGGCCCCGGTGGTAGGGGCTATGATGGCGGATATTCTCCCATATCTGGGTGTGGAACCGGATCTGAGCAGGGAAGAGGCGGAAAACATGGATGTGGCTATGCCCTCTCTGAGCGGACGATCTCTGTACGACGCGGTGAGCAGACTGCAGGATGCAGGCCTGCGCTACCGCACCATTGGCGACGGCAAGACGGTAACCGGGCAGCTGCCCCGGGCGGGCATGTCTATTGCAGGCGGCACCCAGGTGATTTTGTATTTGGACGCCGAGGCTTCCAATGATTTGGAGACCTTGCCGGATCTGAGCGGCATGAGCTACCGGGAGGCCAGAGATACTTTGTCCTATTACGGGCTGTATCTTCATACGGCAAGTCCGGTCAGCGATGCAGATACGCAGTTGGTCAGCAGCCAGAGCATTGCCGCCGGCACGGCCCTGGAGCATGGCGCTGTGGTCACAGTAACCTTAATCAGCGGAGATGAGTCCATGCTGGGCAAATATTAGGAGGAAAACAAAGCATGCAACTCAAGGAGCTTCTGAAACAGATTAAAATTGAAGCGTGGCACGCGGATCCGGAGCTTGCCATTTCGGGAATCAGTTACGATTCCCGGGAGACAAAACCGGGAGACCTGTTTGTGGCAATCCGAGGGCTTGCAACAGACGGACATCGCTTCATTGCTTCTGCCATAGAAAAAGGCGCGACAGCCATCCTCTGCGAGGAGGCGCCGGAATGCGATATCCCCTGGGTTCAGACCGACGACAGCAGGTTGGGGCTGGCCATGGTCAGCCAGACTTTTTTCGGAAATCCCGCCGGTCAGATGACCATGATCGGCATCACGGGCACCAACGGAAAAACCACCACCAGTTATCTGCTCAAGCAGCTTCTGGAGAGGCGGGAAGGCTGTAAGGTTGGCCTCGTGGGAACCAATGGCATCTGGATTGGCGACCGCTTCTTGTCTTCGCAGCGAACCACCCCTGAGAGTTACGAGCTGCACCGGCTTTTCCGGCAGATGCTGGATGCGGGCTGTACCCACGTGGTGATGGAGGTTTCCTC
>CACZSJ010000142.1 GCA_902783825.1 Oscillospiraceae bacterium
CCATGGATCCGCTGCGATCCAGGATGAAAACCAGCTCGGTCAGCCTGTTGTTTTCGATTTTGTTCTTCATAAAAGAAAACCTCCTATACTGTGTTTTTTGTGTTTACGGTCACAGTATAGAAGGTTTTGCATCCATGATGGTCGCCTCACAGGCGACGTTTTTTCGTCAAGCGTGAACCTGCTCCGGTCCGCCGTACTGCGCGCAGAGCTTACAGTTGCCGGGATTCTCTCGGTTTCACGGCAAAAAGGCTTCCACGATGGCTGCCCAGCCGTCGTAGGAGTTGGAACCGATATAAAGCGCGCTGGCCTGCTCTTCACCCAGGGCCTTGATTACATCCGACAGGTATTCGCGCTCCAGCTCATTCAGCTCATGATGGAGTACATGCCCTTCCCGATCCACAAAAACAGTGGTGGGCACATAGCCCGACTGGAAGACGTCGAAGCTGTCACAGTAATGCAAAATGGGGTACTGCACGCCGGTTTGCGAAAGCACCTCGTCCACATCCTGCTCCATGCCGGGCGTACCATAAACGCCGAGAATCAGCAGTCCCCGATCCGCATAGGTCTCTTGGAGCCGCTGAAGATCCGGCATCTCACCGACGCAGGGGCCGCACCAGGGCTCCCAGAAATTGATCATGGTCAAGTCATATTGGGAAAAGACAGTCTCGTCCCACACCGTGCCCTCCCGGTCCTCCGTGCTGAAGCGAAAGTCCGCGGAGGCGCCGTCAGGCTGTGCGCTTTCTCCCGTTTGCACATCTCCCGGAATCTCTTCCGCTTCCGTGTCATTCTCGCTCCCGCCGGGCAGCGTATCCTCAGAAACTGCTGCCGGCTCTGCGGTAGTCTCCGCAGCAGGCTGAGCAGACGGCGCGCTTCCGCAGGCGCTCATGCTCAGCGCCAATACCGCAATCAAAAACAATGCCAGATACTTTTTCATGCTTCGCTCTCCTTTTTTCAGTGTCTGTTACGTTACGCTCAGATAATCCATCACGTACCCAGCAGCGGCTGGTCGTACTGGAATAGCAGCTCGTTGATTTCAAAGATATTGTAGCCCTGGAGGATGCAGTACTCCACGATCACATCCAACAGGATACTGTGAGACAAGCTGTAGCCCGCTTTCATCAGCAGTTCTTTTGTCTCCTCCAGCGTCAGCTCCAGAGCCACCGCCAATGCCAGCGCCGTGGTCTTTTTGGGATGATAGGCAACATCACAGCGGATCTTGGAAAAGTGCTGTTTGGTGATGTTGGCCTTGCAATAGCATTCCGAATCCTTTTTGTAGCCTCGCTCGTCGATCTTCCGCAACACCATCTGGGAAAAGCTCTCATCCAGCACTGTTTCCCGGCCCGGCTGAAAGGCGGAACAAATATCCATGAGCACTTCGTCTGGCACTGCAGAGTAGAGTGCCGTGAAGGACTCGGTATCCTCTCGCTCAGCAGGTGCATCTGCGGGCGGCGCTGGCTTTTGGCTCTCCTTTTTGCCTTTCCCGAGGCTTGGCAGATTGCCAAAGGGTCGACGTCTGGCCTTCGGCGCAGACGTCGGCATTCCCGCCATAGGAGCGGAGAAAAACGCCTCTTCCTCGTTTTCGTCCCGCAGACTCTGCAGGTAATTGCTCCGCATCGTCCGGCGGATATAAGCCGCAACGCCGTCAAGCAGCGCCTGTTCCGGTCGGAAAGCGCGCCGGTCATGAACTACCAGCAGGATCTCCATCTCCGTGCCGTCGGCCAGAAAACGCTGAATCTCCTCCGTGGCGATAGCCAGCACCCGCTCTGGCGGAAAACCTCGGGTTCCGGCGCCGATCAGAGGCAGAGCCAGGCGCTCTACACCCCACTGTCTTGCCAAGCCCAAGGCCCGGCGGTAACAGTCGCGCAGGCTCTCCAGCTCCTGCTCTCGTCCCGTGTACCAGGGCGCCACAGTGTGGATGATGTAGCGGCAAGCCAAGTCATAGGACTGGGTCACAAGTGCCTGTCCGACGCCGGTCAGACCAATGCTTGCACACTCAGCCGCCAACTCCGGCCCAGCCGCCGCATGGATCTGCGCATCCAGACCACCGCTGCCGCTGAAGCGCTCGTCTGTGGGATTGACGATGGCCTCGCAGCGGGTATCCAGGATATTTCCTTGGATGATTTGAAACGGCATGGAATGCTCCTTCCTGTTCTCGGTCTGGAATAAGCTTATTGGATCGGACGCGTTCTGTCAAGTGCTTTCCACGCCGGATCACCAAGGAAAGGGCTTGGTTCCGTGCGTTGGGACTTCCATTTGTGGGAAGGATATGCTATCATAATAACAGCAAAAACAGGGGGATAATGCCATGAAAACACTCACACTCGGAAAAACCGGCCTCGTGGTTACCAAGACCGCCATGGGCTGTTTGCCTGTCCAGCGCTGCGATGCGGATTATGCTGTCAAGCTGCTGCAGGCAGCGTATGAAGGCGGTATTCGCTACTTCGACACGGCAAACGCCTATACCGACAGCGAGGAAAAAATCGGTCTGGCGCTGGCTGACGTACGCGACGACATCGTGATCTCCACCAAAAGCGCGGCTGAGGACAAGGCTGGCGTCCTGGCGCATATTGAAAACAGCCTGCGCATGATGAAGACGGACTATATCGACCTTTTCCAGTTCCACCAGGTATCTGCCGTTCCCGACCCGGAAGATCCCGACGGCGCCTACGCAGGCGCACTGGAAGCCAAGGAGCGCGGCTGGATTCGGCACATCGGCGTCACAACCCACCGGATTCAAGTGGCAGAGGACTGCATCGCCTCCGGCAATTTTGAGACGCTGCAGTTCCCCTTCAGCTATATCTCTTCCCCGCGTGACCTGGCTCTGGCCGAAAAGTGCAAAGAGGCAGACATGGGCTATATCGCCATGAAGGGCCTGGCCGGCGGCATGCTGACCAATGTTCGCGCGTGCCACGCCTTCATGAACCTCTATGACAACGTGGTTCCCATCTGGGGTATTCAGCGATTAGAAGAGCTGCAACAGTGGCTCGCCGCCGCAGAGGAAGATCCGCAAATGGATGCGCAACTGGATGCCTTCATCCAAAAGGAACGCCAGGAACTCTCTGGCTCCTTCTGCCGCAGCTGCGGCTACTGCATGCCCTGCCCGGTGGGAATCGAAATCCGCAACTGTGCTCGCATGAACATGCTGCTGCGCCGCTCTCCCTGGCAGCAGTACATGACGGACGAATGGCAGGCCAAGATGAATCGGATTGAGGATTGTATCGGCTGCCGAAGCTGCGCCTCCAAGTGTCCTTATCAGTTGGACACGCCGGAGCTCTTGCAGTACATGCTCCAGGATTATCGCGAATTCTATGCCAGCCATAAGGCGCTTCTGTAACGACAATCCCCCCATAAGCCGCGGCCTTTCCGGCCGGCTTATGGGGG
>CACZSJ010000143.1 GCA_902783825.1 Oscillospiraceae bacterium
AGACGAACGGGTTCTGGACTACGCCAAAATCACCCAGACTCCCGTTGGCGGCAGCTACGGGCGTCTGGACGGCCAGGACGGCTGGTTTTATTTTGCCGTACCCAGCCCCGGCGAAGACAACTCGGACGGGTATCGACACATCAGTGAACGGCCGACCGCCAACATCGCAAGCGGCGCCTACAACGATCTGGACGACGGGCTGTACCTGGAGCTGTATGGACGCGGCAAGATCTATTACACCCTGGACGGGACGAAGCCGGACACACACAGCGAGCAATATGTCGGCCCAATCCATTTGACCCAAACAACCGTAGTCCGTGCATACTGTGTGCAGGACGACGAGCTCCCCAGCCGGGTAGCCACCTACAACTACTTTCTCAACGAATACCACACATTGCCCATCATCTCATTCAATGCCGATGATTTTGGCGCCTGGTACAGTCACTATTACAGCGGCTCCCGTTTTGGCGAATACGCAGGCACCGCCGCTTTCTACCGAGATAATGAGGAAGTATTCAACCAGGACTGCGGACTGCGACTCAAAGGCTTTTCCGCCGTTCTCGATGAGATGAAGAAAAACTTCGGCTTCTATTTCCGGGGCATATACGGTGATGGGGATCTGGAAAACTGCGACCTGTTCGGAACCGGAATCAGCGAGTATTCCTCCCTTATTATCCGCGCCGGACAGGATCACCATGAGGCCATCATCCGCAACGAGGTCCTGCAGGAGCTATGCCTGGAAGCCAGCAGCGTCCTCCCCGCGCAGCATAACATCTACTGCGTAGTTTATATGAACGGCCGGTACAAAGGGATCTTCAGCATCAAAGAGAATATGAACGAACACTTCTTCGCGGATCTCTACGGCGTCAGTCCGGAAAGCGTCACCACGCTGCGACTGCGTGAAAATGTGGAGGACTGTGAAGAGCTGCAGGAGATCTTCCAGCTGGGTGAAACCGCCGACATGACGGATCCGGCCAATTACGCCAGCTTCTGCGAACGCTTCGATATTGACAATTACATTGACTACATTCTCATGGAGGGCTTCAGCGGAAACACAGATCTGCTGGAAAACGTACGCTATTTCAAATCCCCAGAAATTGATCAGCGCTGGCGCTTTGCCTTCTTTGATCTGGACTGCGCCTTTTTTGAATTCCGCGGCGGGATGCGCTGTGTCTTTGAAAGCTATTCCCGTCCCAGCTATGAAGTCACCTTCATGTCCCGAAATCTGATTCACAACCAGGAGTTTCGCGACAAACTCCTCTCCCGTTATGCTGAGCTTCTGCGCGGTCCCCTGTCCCCGGAAAACGTAACAGCCACCATGGCCCGGCTTGCCGCCGAAATCGAACCGGAGATTGATCGGGATCGTAGCACGCATGGCATCCAGCGGGATTACTGGGATGACATGATGGCGCGGCTCTATCGCTTTGGTACCATCGACTACACCCGGGCTACCATCCGTGCACTTCAGGAAGACCTGAACATGAGCGAGGAAGAAGTGGCCTACTACTTCTCCCAATGGATATGACCCATCATGCAATCGGCTGACCCCGAAAGGTCAGCCGATTCTTTCTTTATCCCAGGACTTCCAGCGTCTCCTGATCCTCGTACTGTCGGGTGTACAGACGCCAGTAGCCGCCGCGGGCGATCATCAGCTCTTCGTGGGTGCCACGCTCCGTAATCCTGCCGTTTTCCACATGCAGGATCAGATCTGCGTCGCGCACCGTAGACAGCCGATGCGCAATGACGATGGAGGTTCTGCCCCGGATGATGACCGAAATGGCCGCCTGGATCTTCTGCTCCGTCAGCGTGTCCACCGAGGCGGTCGCTTCGTCCAAAATCAGGATGCGGGGATTGGACAGAATAGCCCGGGCAAAGCTGATCAACTGCTTTTCTCCGGTGGAAAGCAGATCGCCTCCCTCACCTACATCCGTATCCAGCCCCTTCTCCAGACGCTGGACAAGCTCCTTGGCGGAAACCAGACTCAGCGCCCGGTCGATCTCCTCTTCCGTCGCCCCGGGATTCCCGTAAAGCAAATTCTCTCTTACCGTGCCCGAGAAAAGATGCGGCGTCTGCAGTACGCAGCCAATGGCCGCATGCAGCCAAAGTTGCGAGCGTTCCCGGGCGTCCCGTCCATCGATCAGTACGCGCCCCTGGGTTGGCTCATAAAAGCGGCAGATCAAGTTGGCAAGAGTAGACTTGCCGGCCCCGGTCTCTCCCACGATGGCCACGTTGCTGCCAAAGGGGATTTCCAGGTTAAAATGCTCCAGCACCATTTCCTCTCCGTCGGGATAATGAAAGCTCACGTCCTCAAAGACCACGTCTCCGTGGATGGGCTCCCAGTTTTCCCGCCGGGGTTCGAAGCTGTCGCCATAGCGGGCCAGCACCTCCGGGCCGTCCACCACGTCCGCCTTCGTTTCCAAAAGGTCGCATAGCCGCTCAATATTGACCTGGGTGGCAACCAGACCGCCCACCGCGTCCACTACCCAGCGCACCGGCTCCATCATCCCCTGGGCGTAAGACATGAACAGCGAGAAGGTGCCGATCTGCTCCTTCGCGATGGCGCCGCCCTTCCACAGCACCACGGCAATGGCCAGGGACGACGCGAAATGCATGGTGCTGCTGAACAGGCCCCGATAGCGGGCGGCCGACACGCTTTTTCTGCGCATGGCCTCCGTATCCGCCACGAAGTCCCGCTCCATCTTCTTCTCAATTACCAGACTCTTGATGGTACGGGCACCCATGATCCCCTCGTTGAAGTTTCCCGTAATCCGGGAATTGATCTCCCGGATCTGTCGATTTGCCAGCGCCAGCCTCTGCTGAAACAGACTGAACAGCAGCACTGTCAGCGGCAGAATCGCGATCACCAGCAGGGCCAGCCGGACATCGATCAACAGCATCACCGTCATGGCGCCCAGCAGATAACATGCCTGCCACACACCGTTGAGCAGAGTCCAGGAGCACAGCTCGCCAATCCGGGACGTGTCGCTCATCACCCGGGAATGAATGTAGCCCACGCTGTTGCGGTTGTAATAAGAGAAGGACAGGGTCTGCAGATGGGAAAAGGCAGCGTTGCGCAAATCCCGGTCTATGCCCATCTCGATCTTCATGCCGCAGTAGCCGCAGATATAGTTCGGCACGGCGCTGCCCAGGATCAGCGCCAGGTATAAAACAAGATACACCGGCAGGCTATCCAGAGTCCCCAACTGGATGAAGTGATTCAGCGCATAGCGCTGAAACAGAGGAACCCCGATGTCCACGGCGCTGCTGGCCGCACTGGTGACCAGAAGAATCACCAGAAGTCTCCGATAGCCGCGCAGATAGGGCAGCAGGCGGTCAAGCCCAAAGAAGCGGGTTCGTTTTTTCATCCTGCCGCCTCCTCTCCCGCAGACTGGATGGCACAGATCCGCTGGTACAAGCCGCCGGCACTTTTCAGTTGTTCATGGCTCCCCTGTTCAACAATCCGTCCATGATCCAGTACCAGGATCTGATCTGCCTTGGACAGTGTGGTGATCCGGTGAGATATCAGGATAACGGTAGCGCTGCCGAACCGCCGCTCCAGAGAGGCTCGGATTTTCGCGTCTGTCTCCGTGTCCACCGCGGACAGCGAATCGTCAAAAATCAAAATAGGTGTATTCTGGCTCAGGGTGCGGGCAATGGCCGCTCTCTGCTTTTGACCGCCGGACAGGGTCATGCCCCGCTCCCCTACGAAGGTGTCATAGCCTTTGGCAAAGCCTAAGATGGTCTCGTCCAGACAGGCCGCCTTTGCCGCCTCGCGGACGCGCTCCATCTCCATATTCTCCTGGTGGATGCCGATGTTCTCTGCCAGCGTTCTGGAAAAGAGGAACGGCTCCTGCAGCACCATGCCGATGTGCCGACGCAGATAGTCTGTTCGGATCCGGCGGATATCCACACCGCCTATGGAAATGCTCCCTTGCTCCTGCGGCAGCTCATAGAGCTTGTCCAGTAGCAGCATCAGGGTCGACTTGCCGCTGCCCGTGCCGCCTAAAATCCCCAGCGTGGTACCGGCGGGCACGGTAAAGCTCAGATCTTGCAGCACCTCTGCTCCTTCCTCATAGGCGAAGGACACGTGGGAAAAGACAATATCGCCGTTCATATCCGGCGTCAGTCCCTGGTCCAGCACCTCCTCGGGAGAGTCCATGATGTAGCGGATCCGGTCCAGGGAAATGCCGGCCTTGCTCATCTCGGAGATCATACGCCCCAGCATGCGCACCGGCCAGGTCATCATGGCACAATAGGACAAAAAGGCGATGTATGCCCCTGCCCCCATACGTCCTTGGATGCAGAACACGGCGCCGAAAACCACGGTCAGCAAAATCTGCGTCTGCGAAAGGATATCGCCCAAAGTCCAAAAGGTCGCAAGCGGTCTGGCCAGCTTCATCCAAAGCTCGGTATACTGGTGGTTCTGCTCTTCAAACCGGTCACGCTCCCGCCGCTCACGGCCGAAGGCCCGCACCACCCGCACGCCGGTGAGATTCTCCTGAGCGATGGTGGAAAGCACCCCTTCGCTTTCGTCGCAGGCAAGAAACGCAACGCCGATCTTGCGATGGAAGTAGAAAGAATAGAGCACAATGACCGGAACCGGCGCCATAGCAATCAAAGTCAGGTCCCTGTCCATGCTCCACATGAAACCCACCGACAGCACCAGCAAAATGAAGATGCGGACAATGTTGGTCATCTGTTCGGCCAGGAAGTTTTTCAGGGTATCGATATCCGAGGTGCAGCGCTGGATGATATCCCCGGTCCGGTTTCGCATATGCCAGGCGTAGGGCAGGCGCTCAATATGAGAAAAGAGCCCGTCGCGCATGGTTTTGACCAGCCTTTCCGCCGCCCGGGTCTTGCAGACCTCATAGACGTACTGTGCCAGCACTTTCCCCGCCGCCACCAGCACCAGCGCCAGCGCCAGCAGACCCAGGTGCTCCGCCAGCCGATCTGTGCCGCCGGCCTGCTGAATCCAGCGCTGGACAAAGGCCGGCAGCGCATCCGTGGGTCGACCGCCCAGGACATTGTCTACCGCCACACGCACGATCTGCGGCGCCAGCATATCCGCCAGCGCCGCCAGCGCCGAGGCCAGCATGCTCATCAGGAAGAGTCCACGGCTCCCCCGGAGAAAGCCAGCCAGCATCCGTCTGGTATCCTGTTTTTCCGCTCTGCTTTTTTTCATGTGCTCGCCTTTGTCTCTGTCGTAGTGATATCGCCCCGTATCATACCACGTTTTCCTGGATTTGAAAAGCAGTAGTTCGCCCGACAGCTTTTGCCCTCTGCGCAAAAAAGTCCGGTCCCAATCACAAAACATCAGCGTGACCGCAAAGGTCACGCTGATGTTGGTTTTTCCTGTGAATCAGGAATGCGTCCCGCCATCCTTTTCCCGGCGACCGCTTATCCCCGCTCGGCCAAAAGCCGGAGAATCTGCACGGCGTTGCTGGCCGCGCCCTTGCGGATCTGGTCGCCGCAGCACCAGAGAGTCAGACCCCGATCGTCGGTCAGGTCCTCCCGAATCCGGCCCACCCAGACCAGATCCTGATCCGTGGTATCCAGAGGGGTGGGATAGCAGCGGCCCTGATAGTCCTCGATCAGCCGCACGCCGGGAAACGCGCGCAGCGCCGATTTGGCCTCCTCGACGGGAACCTTGCGCTGGGTCCTCAGGGTCACAGCAATGGAGTGGGAGCGCATCACCGGCACCCGCACACAGGTGCAGTTGACCTTCAGCTCCGGCGCGTGCAGGATCCTTCTCCCCTCGTTTTGCATCTTCATTTCTTCCTTGGTGTAGTCGTTGCCGTAGGGCGCGTCGATGAAGGGGATCACGTTCAAGGCAATCTGGGCAGCAAAGGTCTTCACCTCCGGCTTCTCTCCGGCGGCAATGGCGCTCATCTGCCCCTCCAGCTCCCGAATGCCGTTCTGTCCGGCACCGGAAACAGCCTGGTAGGTGCAGACCACCATATTGTCAATCGGCGAGAGCCGGGCAATCCCGGCCACCGCCATAAGGGCGATGATGGTGCAGCAGTTGGGATTGGCAATGACGCCCTTGTTGGCAAAGGCATCCTCTCCGTTGATCTCCGGCACCACCAGCGGCACCTCCGGGTCGAGCCGAAAGGCCGAGCTGTTGTCAATGTAAACCGCGCCGCTCTTTTTGATCGCCGGTGCAAAACGTTGGGACATATCGCCCTCAACCGCGCCCAGAACAAAATCCAGGCCCCCAAAGCTGTCATCCGTGGCCTCCTGGATTTTCACATCCCTCCCGCAGAACCGCACACAGCCGCCGGCGCTGCGGGCGCTGGCCAGCGGGCGCAGCTCGCTCACCGGAATCTGATACTCCTCCAGCACCTTCAGCATTTCCTGTCCCACGGCGCCGGTAGCGCCCAGAATCCCGATTTTACATGCTTTCATCCTTATCCTCCCATTTTATCCGCAAAGCCGTCATACATAACACGGATTGCGGTCTCAAACTGCTCGTTTTCCACGCCCACAATGATGGAAATCTCGTCCGCTCCCTGGGCGATGGTCCGAATGTTGACTCCATGGTCACCCAGCGCTTTGAACAGCCGCCCGGACACGCCGGGCCTAAACGGCATCCGGCGGCCTACCGCTGCCACCAGGGCAATCCCGTCCTGCATCTGTACGTCGTCCGGCCGGCAGGCCTTGCGGATATCCGCAATCACATCGTACAGACTGTCTCCCAGGGCAGCGGTGGAAACCACCAGCGCAAAGGAATCCAGGCCCAAGGTAATATGCTCCACCGGCACCCGGTAGCGATCCAGAATCTCCAGCGCCTGCCGCAGCGGTACGCTCTGATTCATGTTGCGCTTGCAGACCGTGAGGATGCTGAAATTGCGCCGTCCAGCAATCCCGGTGATAAACCGCTCCTGATCTCCCTCCTCCTGAGCCACGCTTTCCACAATCAGCGTACCCGGATCCTGGGGGCGGTTGGTGTTGCGGATGTTCAAGGCAATCCCCCGCTCCTTCACCGGCAGCACCGACTCCTCATGCAGAACCGACGCGCCCATGAAAGCCAGCTCCCGCAGCTCGGAATAGGTAATGCTGGAGATGGGGCTGGGATTCGGCACAATCCGAGGATCCGCCATCAGGATGCCTGAAACATCCGTCCAGTTTTCGTACACGTCCGCGTTCACCGCAGCGGCGGCCAAAGCGCCGGTAATGTCGCTGCCTCCCCGACTCATCAGCTTCAGCCGCCCGGTGGGCAGCTTTCCGTAGAAGCCAGGAATGACGATCCTGCTATGGGCCTCCAGTGCCGCGGCAATGGCGGCCTCCGTTTTCTCCCGGTCGATCTGGCCGTCGAAACCAAAGAAAATGCAGTCCGCCGCGTCCACAAAAACAAAGCCCAAATACTCCGCCATAAGACGTGCGGTGAAATACTCTCCCCGACT
>CACZSJ010000144.1 GCA_902783825.1 Oscillospiraceae bacterium
CGGCCGTCGTCCTTGAGATAGCACCAGCCCTTGGAGTCCTTCTTCCAGGTGTTTTTCACCATCTTGCCGTCGGCGCCCAGGTAGCACCAGCCCTTGGAATCCTTGGCCCAGGCATTGGTGACCATCTTGCCGTTTTTGTAATAGTACCAGTCGCCGCCGGACTTTTTCCAGCCATTGAGGACGTTTAGCCGGTAGGTGTAGCTGCCGGAGCCGTTATCGGTACGGTTGAAGTCCTTTAGCTTGAAGCCAGGAAGATAATCCTCGGGCTTGCCCACGTAACTGTCAGTATCTGCATCATACGGCAGAGTCATAGTAATAAACCCACCGCTTTCCTTATACGTTCCGCCTTCCAGGGCAATTGTACCACCCGTAGTTGTCAAGGCGCCCTGATTATCAAAGGTCCCCTTAATGGACAGCTTTGTGTCACTGTAGAAGGTGGATACCTGCCCGCGATTGGTCAGCGTGGCCTCATTCGCCAAGGTGAGCGTTGTGGCGCTTCCCGCGGCCAAAATCATACCGGCGGGAACCGTCAGAGACTTGCTCAGTGTGAAGCTTTTGCTTGCAACGACCCAATAGCGGATATCAGAATTTGTATTTGCGGCAGCCTCTTTGGCCACAGCTTCCATGGCCGATGCGGTGCCGACCTCTTTGGTGAGCCAAAAAGCAGCGGAAGAATTCTTGCTTTGAATTTTATCCGTACCGGAAACGCTGGTGGTATCTATGTAAGCATAGTTTTCCAGGCTGCCCTTGACGGCGATTGAGGAACAGGTAAGGCCCCCATTATTCTGCAAACTTCCGTTGATTACCAAGGAAAGGCTCGGATTGTAAACATACGTGTCGGTGGCGATAATCAGCTTGCCGTTGACAGTCACCTTGTTGATTCCGTCTGCGTTAAACCAACCGGCTCCTGAAAGCGTCACCGTAGCGCCTTTGGCGATGATCACTTCGTCAGCATATAAATACAGTTCTTTACCGGTGGGGACTGTCACCGTTTCCGGGATGGTCAGCGCGCCGGTTCCGTCGTAATACGCCACAAGATAATCGTTGCTTTTTGCTTCTTTTTTCAGTTGGGTGTAGCTGTAAAAATGGAATTCATAGTTTTCGTCGTAATACGCGGCGGATTCCGCAGAGGCTGTGCCAGGCAGCAGGCCAAGGAACATCACGGCGCACAGCGCCAGGGCCAGGATTCGTTTGCCAAGCTTCATCTTTCTTTCCTCCTATTCAAAACAGAATAAAAAGGCGCACAGCCGGAGCCGTGCACCGAAAAACGCAGAGCTCCGATTGCTGCAACACAATTCGCTGTCCAACAAGGGATGCGACGATGGAGACTGCATTTTTACCGAGATAAAAATACAATCCCTTGCGGACAAAGATGATCGAATTGTGTTGCGGATCCATCGTAACATGCGCGCTTTACGACAGTCAAGAAAAAACTGGATTCTATCCCAACAAACACAAGCGCCGGTTCGGCCTTTTTTCGACCGAACCGACGCTTGTGTTTTCATCGGCGAGGGCTTTCCCTTGTCTTTGTTTCGCCTTATTCCTTTCCCATGGTGGCCCGCAGGGTCACGTCGTGATAGCCGCCTTCCACGATGCTGGTGGAAGAGACCACGGTGAGCCGGGCTTCCTTCTGCAGGGCGGGGATGCTGGTGACGCCGCAGTTGCACATGGTGGACTTGACCTTGTACAGGGTCTTGGCCACGTTGTCCTGGAGGCTGCCGGCGTAGGTGACGTAGGAGTCCACGCCTTCTTCAAAGGCCAGGTTGTCCTTGCCGCCCAGATCGTAGCGCTGCCAGTTGCGGGCGCGGTTGGAGCCTTCGCCCCAATACTCTTTGACGTACTGGCCGTTGATCATCAGCTTGGGCGTGGGGGATTCGTCGAAGCGGGCAAAGTAGCGGCCCAGCATCACAAAGTCCGCGCCCATGGCCAGCGCCAGGGTGATGTGGTGGTCCTGCACGATGCCGCCATCGGAGCAGACGGGCACGTAGACGCCGGTTTTTTCAAAATACTCGTCCCGGGCCTTGGCGACCTCGATCAGCGCGGTGGCCTGGCCGCGGCCAATGCCCTTGGTTTCCCGGGTGATGCAGATGGAGCCGCCGCCGATGCCCACCTTGACAAAGTCGGCTCCGGCTTCGGCCAGAAACAGGAAGCCTTCCCGATCCACCACGTTGCCGGCGCCCACCTTGACGCGGTCTCCGTAGCGTTCCCGGATAAAATCGATGGTCTTCTTCTGCCAGACGGAGTGGCCTTCAGAGGAGTCGATGCACAGCACGTCTGCTCCGGCCTCTACCAGCGCGGGTACGCGCCGCTCATAGTCCCGGGAGTTGATGCCCGCGCCCACCATGTAGCGCTTCTGCTCGTCCTGGAGACTCAGCGGATGCTCTTTGTGCTCGGCATAGTCCTTGCGGAAAACAAAGTACAGCAGGTGATCGTCCTGATCCACAATGGGCAGGGTGTTGAGCTTGTGATCCCAAATAATATCGTTGGCCTCTTTCAGCGAGGTTTCCGCCGGGGCGGTGATTAGCTTGTCCCGGGGCGTCATGAAATCCCGCACCGGCACGTCCGGGCTCATGCGGGTGACCCGGTAGTCCCGACTGGTGACGATGCCCAGGAGTTTGCCGTTGGGGCTGGCGTCCTCAGTGACCGCCACGGTGGAAAAGCCGTTGCGCGCTTTCAGGGCCAGCACGTCGGCCAGGGTGGCGTCCGGCGTGAGGTTGGAGGCGCTGACCACGAAGCCGGCCTTGTGGTTCTTCACCCGGCGGACCATGTCCGCTTCATCCTCCACGGACTGGGAGCCGTAAATGAAGGACAGACCGCCCTCTTTGGCCAGAGCTACGGCCATGGTGTCGTTGGAGACGGACTGCATGATGGCAGACACCATGGGGATGTTCAGAGAAAAGGGGCATTCTTCCTGCCCGCGCCGGTATTTGACCAGGGGCGCAACCAGGGAGACTCGGTCGGGGACGCAATCCTCGCCGGTATAGCCGGGGAGCAGCAGATACTCGTTAAACGTGCGGGAAGGTTCGGAATAAAAGTAAGCCATGACGCACCTCTCTTATCTAAAATATTTGACTGCACTGCGAAACAGGCCCATATCGTAGCGGCCCGGGACGTTGGCGTAAAGCCATGGTCCGATCCGCTCGCTGTGACCCATCTTGCCCAGTACCCGGCCATCGGGAGAGCAGATGCCCTCCACCGCCCAGATCGAACCGTTGGGATTGATTGCGATGTCCATACGGGGCTGACCCTGGGGATCGGCGTACTGGGTTACGATCTGTCCCTGCCGGGCCAGCTGCTGCACCAGCTCCTCGCTGGCCAGGAAGCGGCCCTCTCCGTGGGAGATGGGGACGGTATAAACCTCGTCCACCCGGGTCTCCGCCAGCCAGGGGGAGAGGTCCGAGCAGATGCGGGTGTGAACCATGCGGGACTGATGTCGGCCGATGGTGTTGTAGCTGAGAGTGGGGCAGCTTTCGTCCGTGTCCAGAATCTTGCCGTAGGGAACCAGCCCCAGCTTGATCAGGGCCTGGAAGCCGTTGCAGATGCCCAGCATCAGGCCGTCCCGCTGCTCCAGCAGGGCTGTCACCTGTTCCCGGACAGCGGGATTGCGGAAGAAAGCGGTGATGAATTTGGCAGAGCCGTCCGGCTCATCGCCGCCGGAGAAGCCGCCGGGAATGACCACCATCTGCGCTTGGCTCAGCGCCTTGGCGAAGCGATCCACGCTCTGAGAAACCTGTTGTGCGCTCAGATTGCGCAGCACCAGGATTTCCGCGTCGGCGCCCGCGTCCAGCAGGGCGCGCTGGGTGTCATATTCGCAGTTGGTTCCCGGGAAGACCGGAATCAGGGCCTTGGGCTTTGCCAAGTTCAAAGCCGGCGACACACGCTGCGCGGTGTGATAGCGGACGGTGGGCGGCGCCTCTTCCGCGGCCTCCGTCCGGGTGGGATAGACCTTTTCCAGCACCGCCTCGTTCAGCTCCAGCAGCTCCGCCAGGGAAACCGCGTCGTCCCGGATGCGCAGGATCGGCTCGGCTGTGGTATGGCCCAGAAGCAGGCCGGCTTCGGTTTCTTCGCTCAGCTCGGCCAGGATGGCGCCGGGAAGGGGAGCGAACCAGTCCAGGGGCAGGTCGTCAGCAGTGAAGCCGATCTCATTGCCGAAGGCCATGTTCATCAGACCTTCCGCCGGACACTGCCGCATCGCCCAGGCGGCCTGAACCTTGCCCTGCTGATGCAGCTGCTGAAAACTTGCCCAGGCGGCCTTCAGCGATTCGGGATCCTCTCCGGTAAAGAGATAGACCGGATGGCCTGCCTCTTTGAATTCTGTGGTCAGCAGGCGGGAGGCGGATACCGGCGCCACGGCGAAGGAGATCAGCGTGGGCGGAACGTCCAGATCCAGAAAGCTGCCGGACATGGAATCTTTGCCGCCGATGGCCGCAGCGCCCAGCTCCAGCTGTGCGTCCATACCGCCCAGCAAAGCGGCGAAGGGCTTGCCCCAACGCAGAGGCTCGTCGCGCAGCTTTTCAAAGAATTCCTGAAAGCTTAAATAGGCTTTCCGGTAATCCGCTCCGGCCGCCACCAGAGCGGCCATGGAGAGATACACGGAATCGTGGGCACCCCGGTAAGGATCCCGGCTCATCCGTTCCGGGTCAAAGCCCCAAGCCATGAGGCTGGCGTCGTCGGTGTGTTGGCCCGGAAGCACCGGGAACAGGGCCGCCATCACCTGGGCGGGACTGCGCTGGGTCCGGCCGCCAAAGGGCATCAGAAGGGAATTGGCGCCGACGCTGCCGTCAAAACGCTCCACCAGTCCCCGCCGACTGGCGCAGGCCAGGCTTCCGGCCATCTGACGCAGATTTGTCCACAGAGGCTCGTCAAGACAGGCCTCGGTCCTGTCGGGAATCTGTACGCGGCTGTGCTTGACAGCGCCGTTGGTGTCGATAAAAGCGCGGGAGAGATCGGCAATGGGCTGCCCGCGCCAGTGCATGACCATGCGCGGCTCCCGGGTGACGACCGCCACCGGGTAGGCCTCCAGATTTTCCCGCTGGGCGGCGTCGATGAAGGCTTCGGCGTTTTCCGGGGCCACCACAACGGCCATCCGCTCCTGGGACTCGGAGATGGCCAGCTCGGTGCCGTCCAAGCCCTCGTATTTCCTGCGTACCGCGTCCAGGTCGATTTGCAGGCCTGGAGCCAGCTCGCCGATGGCCACAGACACGCCGCCGGCGCCAAAGTCATTGCAGCGCTTGATCAGCCGGGTGACGCGGCCGTCCCGGAACAGACGCTGAATCTTCCGCTCCTCCGGGGCGTTTCCCTTTTGCACCTCGCTGGCCATGGTTGCCAGGGATTGGAGGTTGTGGCTCTTGGAGGAGCCGGTAGCGCCGCCGATCCCGTCGCGCCCGGTGCGTCCGCCCAGGAGGATGATGACATCTCCGGGAGCGGGCTGCAGACGCTGCACGTTATCTGCCGGCGCCGCCGCCACCACCGCGCCGCACTCCAGGCGCTTGGCAATGTAGCCCTCGTGGTACATCTCCGCCACGTGGCCGGTGGCCAGCCCGATTTGGTTGCCGTAGGAGCTGTAGCCCGCAGCGGCGGTTTGTGCCAGCTTCCGCTGGGGCAGCTTGCCCGGCAGAGTTTCTTCCAAGGATTTGCGCGGATCACTGCCGCCGGTGACGCGCATGGCCTGGTGAACGAAAGCGCGGCCGGAAAGAGGATCCCGAATGCAGCCGCCGATGCAGGTGGCCGCGCCGCCGAAGGGCTCGATCTCGGTGGGGTGGTTGTGGGTTTCGTTTTTAAACATCAGAAGCCAGGCCTGTCGCTGTCCGTCCACCGTGATGGGGACGCGGATGGAGCAGGCATTGATTTCCTCGGATTCGTCCAGCTCCGGCAGCAGGCCCCGCTTTTTCAGGACCTTGGCGCCGATGGTGGCCAGATCCATCAGGGTCTGGGGACGCATAGCCGCCTTTTCCTCGCCGTAGACCTCCGTCCGGACGGCAAGATAGCGTTCATAGGCGGCCTGCACAGCCGGATCGTCGATCTCAACGCTGTCGATATGGGTGGAAAAGGTGGTGTGACGGCAGTGGTCGGACCAGTAGGTGTCTACCACGCGCAGTTCGGTCAAGCTGGGTTCACGGTTTTCCGTGTCGCGGAAATAGGCCTGCAGAAAGATCAGATCGTCCAGATCCATGGCCAGGCCCAGGCGATCCCGCAGGGCTGAGAGCTGTATGCCGTCCATAGCGGTAAAGCCGCTTAGAATTTCAATGGGCGCGGGCTGCGCATAGTCGATGCGCAGGGTCTCCGGCTTTTCCAAGGCGGCTTCCCGGCTTTCCACGGGGTTGATAAGATAGGCTTTGATCCGCAGGATCTCCTGCTCGTTGAGGTTTCCGTACAGGGCGTAAACCCTGGCTGAACGGACGGTGGCCCGATCCCCGGGGTGTAGCATCTGAATGCACTGGGCGGCGGAATCCGCCCGCTGATCAAACTGCCCGGGCAGAGGCTCGACCGCGAAAACGCAGGCCGCACCTGTCAGAGTTGCCTCATCTGTGACCAGATCCAGCTGCGGTTCGGAAAAGACGGCCCGACGGGCGTAGGCGAATAGATCCTCGCTGATGTTTTCCACATCGTAGCGATTCAGCACCCGGAGATTCTCCAGTCCACGGATCCCCAGAAAATCCCGGCAATCGGCCAGGAGGGAAGGAGCCTCGGGAGAAACGCCGGGCTTTTTTTCCACGAATACCCGATAGACCATACTTAGTCCTCCAACAGAGCCAGCGCGTGCCGGCCGATATCCTTGCGCAGGAACATACCTTCAAAGTGAATGGTCTGGGCGGCGGCATAGGCGGACTCCAGCGCCTGAGAGAGGGTGTCCGCCGTGGCGGTGACGCCCAGAACCCGCCCGCCGGAGGTGACCAGACCGTCCAGGGTCAGCTTGTCGCCTGCGTGGTAGATGGTGACGTTTTCCGGCAGCTGCTCCGGGATGGTGATGCGCTTGCCGGTTTCGTAGCTTCCGGGATAGCCGCCGGAGGCCAGGATCACGCAGGCGGCCGCGCCCTGTGACCATTCGATGTTGATCCGATCCAGGGTTTCGCCTTCCACCGCCTGCATAATGCTCAGCAGATCGGTTTTCAGCAGCGGCAGAACCACCTGTGCCTCCGGGTCGCCGAAGCGGCAGTTATATTCGATGACCATTGGCCCTTCTTCCGTGAGCATCAGACCGAAGTACAGACAGCCTTTGAAGGGACAGCCTTCGGCCTCCATGGCACGGATGGTGGGCAGGAAAATGCGCTCCATGCACTGCTGCGCCACCTGGGGGCTATAGTAGGGATTGGGAGCCACGGTGCCCATGCCGCCGGTATTGGGACCGGTATCGCCCTCGCCGGCACGCTTGTGATCCATGGAGGAGACCATGGGACAAATGGTTTTCCCATCGGTAAAGGCCAATACCGAAACCTCGGGGCCGGTCAGGAAACGCTCAATAAGCACACGACTGCCTGCTTCGCCAAAGGCGCGTTGCTCCATAATCTGGCCGATGGCATCGCCGGCCTGTCGGCGATCCTGGCAAATCACGACGCCCTTGCCCAAAGCCAGTCCGTCTGCCTTGATGACAAGAGGATATGCCGCCTCGTCCAGATAGGCAAGCGCCGCCTCCGGCGCGTCGAAAACCTGATAGTCCGCCGTGGGGATGCCGTATTTTTTCATCAGGTCTTTGGCAAAGACCTTGCTGGATTCAATGCGGGCTGCTTGGGCGTCGGGGCCGAAGCAGGGAATCCCCAAGGCATGCAGACGGTCCACACAGCCCAGCGCCAGGGGATCGTCCTGGGCGACCACGGCAAAGTCGATGTCGTGGGCCCTGGCGAATTCGATGACCCCGTCCAATTCTTTGGCGCTGATGGGGACGCAGTCGGCTATCTGCTCCATGCCGCCGTTGCCGGGCAGACAGAAGATCCGCTTGACCTCGCTGTTTTCCCGCAGCTTTTTCACAATGGCGTGCTCGCGGCCGCCGCCGCCCACGACCAGAATGTTCATAGGATTGCCCTCCTTGGGTGAATTAGTGATGGAAGAGACGAATGCCGGTGAAGCACATACACATGCCGTAGTGGTCGGCAGTCTGGATCACATGATCGTCCCGGATGGAGCCGCCCGGCTCGGCAATGTACTGCACGCCGGACTTGCGGGCTCTCTCCACGTTGTCGCCGAAGGGGAAGAAGGCGTCGCTTCCGCAGGTGACACCAGATTGCGTTGCGATCCAGTCCTTTTTCTCCTGGGCGCTGAGGATCTCCGGGCGCACCTTGAAAATCTGCTGCCAGACGCCGTCGGCCAGCACGTCCTCATATTCCTCAGAGGTATAGATGTCGATGGCGTTATCTCGGTCCGGGCGGCGGATACCGTCTACAAACTGCAGACCCAACACCTTGGGATGCTGCCGCAGGTACCAGTTGTCTGCCTTGCTGCCGGCCAAACGGGTGCAGTGGATGCGGCTCTGCTGACCGGCGCCCACGCCGATGGCCTGCCCGTCCTTGACGTAGCAGACGGAGTTGGATTGGGTGTATTTCAGCGTGATGAGGGCCACGATCATGTCGCGCTTGGCCTGCGCCGGCAGCTCCCGGTTGGCGGTGACGATGTTCTCAAGCAGCTCCTCGTTGATGCACAGTTCGTTATGCCCCTGCTCGAAGCGTACGCCGAACACGTCCTTGCATTCCTGAGGAGCGGGGCGGTAGTCGGGGTCGATCTGCACCACGTTGTAGGCACCTTTTTTCTTGGTTTTGAGGATGGCAAGAGCCTCTTCGGTGTAGCCTGGGGCGATGATACCGTCGGAGACTTCTTCTTTGAGATAGCTTGCGGTGGCGGCGTCGCAGACATCGCTGAGCGCGGCCCAATCCCCGTAAGAGCACAGCCGATCCGCGCCGCGGGCGCGAATATAGGCGCAGGCGATGGGGGAAAGCTGGACGTCTTCAGCCACAAAGTAAATTTTGCGGTCGGTTTCGCTTAGGGGCAGGCCCACGGCGGCGCCAGCGGGAGAGACATGCTTGAAGGAAGCGGCGGCAGGAAGGCCAGTGGCCTCCTTCAGCTCCCGGACCAGCTGCCAGGAATTGAAGGCGTCCAGAAAGTTGATAAAGCCCGGCCGCCCGTTCAAAACGGTGACAGGCAGGGGGGAGCCATCGGGCATATAGATGCGGGCGGGCTTCTGGTTGGGGTTGCAACCGTATTTCAGTTCAAATTCTTTCATGTTCTCAATCCCCCAGGTTTTTATTGTACAGGATGACCTGATCGTTGACTCTGGCATAGAGGGACACCTTGTTGTCCGGATTGAGGGCGGCCCAGACGGCCTCCGGCTCCGGCATGGTGATTTCCAAGGGCTCCCCGGAAAAGCTGGGCAGGGGAGAGCCGTCCCCCTGATAGGTGCTCAGGAAATAGCCCTTGCCCTCGTCGCAGCCCTCGTAGCAAAAGAATTCCCGCAGACAGCGGCCATCCCGATGCTTGAGGATGGACAGCTCAAAGGCGCCGCCGGGGTAGAGTATAGCGGAAATGCGAGGGGTGAAGTTGGGCGCGTCCGGTTCGTATTCCCGGGTCATCAGGGCCTTGCGGAAATCGCCCAGATCCCGAATGGTGTCCGTCTGATCGCCGTTGGTGACGATGAGGCCCCGGGGAGTCTGCCGGACCGGATGGTAAAGAATCAGGCTGGGATCCTCCACCTTGGAGGGATCGTGGGCCTGGGTACGGATGCCGTCCTCTGTGAGCGTAAAAATGCGGTTGCGGCTGTTGGCGCTGCGGCCCATGATGAAGTAGTATACCCGATTCCGGCCCACGGCGATGCCGCGACCGGGATAGGGATTGTTTTTCAGCAAATCCAGAAAATCCGTCATCTGTTTTTCTCCTTTACAATCTGTGCGCTGACAATCTCCGCCGCCTGGGGAAGCAGAATCCATTCGGCCTGCTCCATGACTCGCCGCTGCAGGCTTTCCGGCGTGTCGCCGGGCTCCACGCTTACGGCTTTTTGCAGAAGAATCCTGCCGCCGTCGGGGACTTCATTTACGTAGTGAACAGTGGCTCCAGTCACCTTGACGCCGTATTCCAGCGCCGTCTGATGAACCCGCAGTCCGTACATGCCTTTTCCGCAGAAGGAGGGGATCAGGGAAGGATGGACATTGAGAATGCGCTGGGGGAAACGTGCGGTAAAGTATTCGCTGAGGATGCACATGAAGCCGGCCAGCAGGATCAGGTCCGCCTGGTATTCCTCCAGCGCGGCCAGCAGGGAGGACTCAAAAGCCTCCCTACTGCCGCTGGCTCTCCGGGACACGGTCCTGGTGGGAATGCCTGCGGCCTCCGCCCGCCTGAGGGCGTAGGCGTCGGCACTGCTGGAGAGAACCAGAACGAGACGGCCGCTGGGCAGCGCGCCCTGTTGCTCCGCGTCGATCAGAGCTTGAAGATTGGTACCGCCGCCGGAAACCAGCACGGCGATTCGAGCCTGCTTCAGCATAGCTGCACCTTGTCCTCTCCGGAGACGATCTCTCCCAGCACATAGGCTTGGCAGCCGGCCCCCTGCAGGGCGGCCAAGGCTGCGTCTGCGCTGTCTCGGGAGACTACGGCGGCCATGCCCACCCCCATGTTGAAGGTGTTGAACATATCCCGCTGAGAGATGTTTCCCAGTTCCTGCAGCAGTGGGAAGATAGCGGGCGTGCGCAGAGCCGCTTTTTCGATCCGGGCGCAGAGGCCCGTCGGCAGCATCCGGGGAAGATTCTCATAGAAGCCGCCGCCGGTGATATGGCTCAGTCCCCGCAGCTCGGCTGCTTCCAGCGCGGCCATCACAGGTTTGACGTAGATTTCCGTGGGGGTCAGCAAAACCTGACCGAGCGGCGCGCCCAGAGGATCCAGCACCCGACCCAGGTCCGTATGCTCCACGTCAAAGACCTTGCGCACTAGAGAGAAGCCATTGGAGTGAAGCCCGGAGGAGGGGAGTGCCAGGATCACGTCGCCGGCCTGCATCCGCTCCTTGTCCAGCATCCGC
>CACZSJ010000145.1 GCA_902783825.1 Oscillospiraceae bacterium
CTTTTTCCGGTTGGTCTTGGTCTCGTATGCGGCCAGTTCAATCCTGGCCGCCTTGCCGTTTTCGAAGACCAGCAGCAGATTCTTGCTGTAGTCGCCAGGATCCAGTACCGTCAGCACCGTCTCCCCTTCGTCCATCTGCAGCTTGGTGGGCAGATAGACGCCCAGGGCGGAGGCCTTGCCATCCTCGAAATCGTACAGACGCGCCTTGTACAGCTGCTGCCGGTCGGTAAAGATCAACAGCTCCCGCCGGTTGGAGGATTCAAAGCACTGACTCAGCTCGTCGCCCTCTTTGTATTTCTGCTCTCCGCTCATGCGCAGAGACTGTGCGGTGATCTTTTTCAGGTAGCCCTCCCGGGAGACGAAAACCGTCACCGGATAGTCCTCGATCTGCTCGCTGAGATCAAACTCTTCCACCTCATCGGCGTACACAATTTCCGTTCTGCGGGGCATCGGATACTTCTTGTTGATCTGCTTAAGCTCGTCGATGATGATGCTGCGGATCCGGCGGCGATTGTTCAGGGTGGCCTCCAGCTCCTCGATGTCCCGCTCCAGCTGATCCGTTTCCGCCGTGCGTTTGAGAATGTATTCCCGGTTGATGTTGCGCAGCCGGATCTCCGCCACGTATTCCGCCTGCAGCTGGTCGATGCCAAAGCCCACCATCAGGTTCGGGACGACTTCGGATTCCAGCTCCGTATTGCGGATGATTTGGATAGCTTTGTCGATGTCCAGAAGGATCCGCTCCAGGCCCTTGAGCAGGTGCAGCTTTTCCTTCTTCTTCCCAAGCTCGTGATACACCCGCCGCCGGATGCACTCCATCCGCCACGCCGTCCACTCGTCCAGGATCTCCCGCACGCCCATGACCCGGGGATTGCCCGCCACCAGGATGTTAAAGTTGCAAGGGAAGGCGTCCTGCAGGGTGGTCATCTTAAACAGCTTCTGCATCAGCTTGTCCGGATCCGTCGCGCGTTTGAGATCAATCGCCAGGCGCAGTCCGCTCAGATCGGTCTCGTCGCGCATGTCGTTGATTTCCCGGATCTTTCCGGTCTTGATCAGCTCCGCCACCTTGTCCAGAATCGCCTCGGAGGTGGTGGTATAGGGAATTTCATAGATCTCGATGATGTTCTCTTTTGCCAGATAGCGCCAGCGCGCCCGGACTTTGAAGCTGCCGCGGCCGGTACGATAGATATTCTCCATCTCCGTGCGGTCGTAAATGATCTCTCCGCCGGTGGGAAAATCAGGCGCCGGCATCGTCGAGAGGATATCGTGATCCGGATCCCGCAGATAGTTGATGGTCGTCTCGCAGACCTCGTTGAGATTGAAGCCGCAGATCTGGCTGGCCATGCCCACGGCAATGCCGGAGTTGGCTGAAACCAGCACGTTGGGAAAGGCGGTGGGCAAAAGGGTCGGCTCTTTCATACTGCCGTCGTAGTTGTCCACAAAGTCCACCGTGTCCCGGTCGATATCCCGGAACATCTCTCCGCAAATGGCGGCAAGCTTTGCCTCAGTATACCGGGAAGCCGCGTAGGACATGTCCCGGGAATAGACCTTGCCGAAGTTCCCCTTGGAATCCACAAAAGGCGTCAGCAGGGCCTGATAGCCCATGGACAGGCGCACCATGGTCTCGTAAATCGCCGCGTCGCCATGGGGATTGAGCTTCATGGTCTGGCCCACGATATTGGCGCTCTTGGTGCGTCCGCCGCTGAGCAGGCCCATCTTGAACATGGTGTACAGCAGCTTCCGGTGGGACGGCTTGAAGCCGTCGATCTCCGGGATCGCACGGGAGACGATTACGCTCATGGCATAGGGCATGTAGTTGGTCTCCAGCGTCTCTGTTATCGGCTGTTCCAGCACCTCTGCCCGAAGTCCCACCACATCGGGGTTGTCGTATCTCTTTTTTTCCTCTTGCTTTTTCTTAGCCATCTTATTTCTTTACTTTCTTTCCCGTCGTCAGATTTCTGCGGCATTTGGGGCAGCTTTTTACCACCAGCACGCCGCCAAAAATACGCTTACCGCAATAGGGACAGCGGCAAAACTTGTAGATAACCGCCAGGATAACCCCAATCAGAACAAAGGCGCTCAACACCAGGATCGTCTGCGTGAGGGATCCCTTGGGCACCAGCAGCGCGGAGGCCAGCGACAGCGCCAGCACCAGCATCAACAGGTATTTTACGATTTTCTGTCCGGAAGCAAAGCTGCTCTCATACCGTACTTTCATCTCTCTGTCCCCCTCTTACGAGATATCCGCCAGATCCAAATACTGGGCGCCGAATTCCGCGATGTGGCTCTTGCGGCCTTCCAGATTATCTCCCAGCAGCAGGTCAAAAACCTGCGCCATTCGCTCCGCGTCCTCGGGGACGATCCGGATCAAGCGGCGGCTGTCCGGGTTCATGGTGGTCATCCACATCATATCCGGGTCGTTTTCACCCAAGCCCTTGCTGCGGTTGATGCTGGCCTTGGCGCCCCCCAGGCTCTCCAAGATCTCCGCCTTTTCCCGCTCCGAGTAGGCAAAATAGGTTTTGCCCTTGCTCTCGATTTCATACAAAGGCGATTCGGCAATATATACGTAGCCCTCCCGGATCAGGGTTGGCACCAGGCGATAGAGCATGGTCAGGATCAGCGTACGAATCTGAAACCCGTCCACGTCCGCATCTGTGCAGATGATGATTTTATTCCATCGCAGGTTGTTCAGATCAAAGCTGCTCAGGTCTTTGGTGTGCTTATCCCGCACTTCCACGCCGCAGCCCAACACCTTCATCAGGTCTGTGATCACATCGCTCTTGAAAATGCGCACGTAATCCGCCTTGAGGCAGTTGAGGATCTTTCCCCTCACCGGCATGATCCCTTGAAACTCCGCGTCTCGAGACAGCTTGCAGGCGCCCAGAGCCGAGTCGCCCTCCACGATGTAGATCTCTCGCTGCTCCGGATCCCGGCTGCGACAGTCTACAAACTTCTGCACGCGGTTGGCAATATCGATGCTGCCCGACAGCTTCTTCTTCATTCCCTGCCGGGCGCGCTCCGCCGTTTCCCGGCTGCGCTTGTTGATCAGCACCTGCTCTGCGATCCGGTCCGCCTCGGGCTTATTCTCGATGAAATAGACCTCCAGCTGTGCCTTGAGAAACTCGGTCATAGCCGTCTGGATAAAACGGTTGTTGATGGCCTTCTTGGTCTGGTTCTCATAGGAGGTCTGCGTGGAGAAGCAGTTGGTCACCAGCACGAGACAGTCCTGAACATCCTGGAACTTGATGGCGCTCTCATTTTTCTGATATTTGCCGATCTGCTTGAGATATCCGTCTATCGCGGAGAGGAAGGCGCTCTTTACCGCTTTGTCCGGCGCGCCGCCGTTTTCCAGCCAGGATGAGTTGTGGTAATACTCCAAAGCGGAGCTCTGATTGGAAAAGCAAAAGGCCGCGGAGATTTTAACCTTGTATTCAGGCTTGTCATCCCGGTCTCTGCCCTTGCGCTCTGTAGACAGGAACACCGGCGCCGTCAGGGTCTTTTCCCCGGCCAGCTCCGCCACATAGTCCATGATCCCGTTTTCATAGCGATATTCCCGGGTCTCGAATTTGCCGCCTCTCTGCAGCCGGAGCCGGAAGGTCACGCCCGCATTGACCACAGCCTGACGGTGCAGAACGTCGTCAAAATAATCATCTGGGATATCAATATCCGTAAAGACCTCCAGGTCTGGACGCCAGCGGATGGTGGTTCCGGTCCGCTTGCGGTCCGTCGGCTCAATCCTCAGCTCCTGGCCTTTTTTGCCCGTAACCTTGCCCTTCTTAAAGTGGAGACTGTACTTGCTGCCGTCCCGCCAGACGGTCACGTCCATATATTCCGAAGCGTACTGGGTGGCGCAGGAGCCCAAGCCGTTCAGCCCCAGGGAGTACTCATAGTCTCCCCCCATGTCGTTTCGATACTTGCCTCCGGCATACAGCTCACAGAAGACCAGCTCCCAGTTGAATCGCTTCTCCGTGGGGTTCCAGTCCAGGGGACAGCCGCGTCCGAAATCCTCTACTTCGATGGATTTGTCTTCGAAGTAGGTCAACGTAATCAGATCGCCGTGCCCCTCGCGCGCCTCGTCGATGGCGTTGGACAGAATTTCAAAAACGGCATGCTCGCAGCCGTCCAGCCCGTCGGAGCCAAAAATCACCCCCGGACGCTTGCGCACCCGGTCCGCTCCCTTCAGCTGAGAAATACTGTCGTTGCCGTACATGTCTGTGCTTTTGCTCATGCAGCTTCCCTTTCCCTACATCTTGTGTCTCGAATCATCTTCCATTAACTTATGTAGTTTACCATCCCGGATTCGAGAAAGCAAGAACAAGGGCGCTTCATTGTCGTATCAAAAAAGTTACATCATCCGACACGGACTGCTTTTGGGAAAAATCAAAGGGCGGGCTGCACTGCAGTCCGCCCCGCGGCGGATATTTTCCCCCTCGGGAAACCTCTCCGTCCGCTTGACATTCTTTCCATTTGGATGTATTCATATAATGTTACCATCAATGCGTCACATCCACGGCTGTTTCTCTCTCGCCGTTGAAAGCCTGTCCGGGAAATAGTATGTCCCGAAGTCATGCAATTACAACGGAAGCTTTTTCCGACGCAAAAAAAAGAAAGGATGCGATCCCATGGATACCATTTCCGCCATTCTCATGCTGGCCGCCGCGCTGGTCCTGATCATCGTGCTGATCAAGGTTTTGTCCGCGCCGATCCGTTTGCTTTTGAAGCTGGCTATCAACGCCGCCCTTGGCTTTGCCATACTGTTTATTGTCAACTTCTTTGGTGATTTTGTGGGAATCCAGTTGGGCATCAATTTGTTTAACGCTTTGATTGCCGGTTTTCTCGGCGTACCGGGCGTGATTCTGCTTGTGCTCATCGCCCTTCTGTTCTGAGCACTCCCTGCAGAAAAGGCAACAGCCCTGCCGCCTCTCATGGCGCGGCAGGGCTGTTTGCTTTGACTCAGCGGAGCAGGTTGTTGCTGCTGGAGATAACCTCTTCATGGCTTTCCACAAAGCCTTTCATTTCCGCGTAACTAATCGCTTTGCGGCGGCAGACGGTCAAGTCGTAGTCGGTGGTGCCATCATTGCGGCGCGTGACGGTGCTCTCCGTCACCGTTGCTTTCCAATCCCCGATCTGTGCCATCAGTGAACGGTTGAATTCGTGGCCGTTCTCCACCGTGAAGTGCAGGCGGTTCTTGGCATAGGCGTCAGAACCGACCACAAAGTGGTGCATCATCAACTGGATCAAGGTAAGCAGAACCGCAGAAACCAGCCCGATGACCCACATCCCGGCGCCTACCGCCAGGCCGATGGCCGACGTCGCCCATACGCTGGCCGCGGTAGTCAGACCCTTGGTTGTGCCCCCAGTACGGAAAATCACGCCCGCGCCGAGAAAGCTCACGCCGGTGACGACCTGCGCGGCAATCCGGGCTGGGTCTGCCTCCCGCGTACCGTAAAACGCATCGCCGCCGGAGCTGGCCAAGTCCGCAAAGCCGTACTTGGAAACCAACATGAACACGGCCGCCGCGAAGCACACGATGGTGTGGGTACGGATTCCCGCCTCTTTGAAGCGCTTGCTGCGCTCCAGCCCGATCAGAGCGCCGCAGGCGCAGGCCACCAGAAGCCGTATACAGAATTCCAGGTTCTGCACATCGCTAAGCTGGCTGCGAACGTATTCCATCAAAGTCATAATCCCGCCTCTTTCTATGTAGTGATCGATAATTCAATGGCGCTCAATTCTCAAGGCTGAAGTTGGCGAATCGCATCGGCAAGCTCCCAATAGCGCATCCCCTTGGATGCTTTGACCAAAACCCGATCTCCCTGCTGCAAAAGCTTCGGCAGTTGCGAAAGCAAGGCTTCCCGGCTTTCAAAGCAGCACCCGATTTCCCCTGCGCCGGCGCAGTATGCCACCCCAAGGCTCCCGTAAGTCCACAGAGCATCCACGCCCTTGTCGGCAGCATAGCGCCCGACTTCCTCGTGCAGCTGTTCACTGTGTTCCCCCAACTCCAGCATGTCGCCCAAAATGCAGATATGCCGACCGGGCAGCTCCAGCAGAGAGTCAATCCCGCATTTCACCGAATCCGGATTTGCGTTATAGCTGTCATCTATCACAGTCAAAAAAACGGTATCCTGCCTGGCCGCGCGATGACCTACATTTTCAAAAGCCAAAATCCCACGCGCAATCTCTTCCTCATTCAGCCCCATCAATAGTCCAACAGCGGCGCCAAGCAGGGCTGCGTGCACCACGTGTCTGCCAAATGCAGGAATCCGGATTGGGATTCGGTGCTCTCGGGAAACC
>CACZSJ010000146.1 GCA_902783825.1 Oscillospiraceae bacterium
ATCTGCGGCGCGGCGATGGCCCGTCCCGCGCCGTGGACGCGGCGGTATTCCATCAGCGTGTCGTGCAGATCCTCCACCCAGCCGGGCAGGGAGGGCAGATCCTCCTGTGTTACCGGCGGGCTGATTTCGTACAGGCGGGGATCTCCCAGCTGCAAAACAGGTCGGATCATGGCGCCTCCTTTTTTTTGCGGAATACGAACAGCTTGCTGAGCACATAGTTGCCCACCACCACCAGCACGGCGGCGATAAAGGTGGACACGTAGAAGTTCACGCCCAGCAGATTGACCAGCAGCTGCATCACCAGAATGTTCAGCACATAGGTGGTCACCCGGGAGAGCACGAAGCCGGAAGCTTCTTTCAGGATGGCCGGGTTCTGGCTGCGGAACACCCATTTCCGGTTGGTGGGATAGGCGAAGGCCACGCCCGCCACCCAGTCCACCGTGCTGAGGATCAGATTCTGAAAGCTGGTGGGATAGGCTGTGCCCCCATAGAACAGAAAATTCCACAGGAAGCGGGCGGCCAGGGAGACCACCGTGGTCATACCGCCCACGATCAGATAAACCAGAATCTCCCGGTGCTTGACGCACAGGGCCTTTATCTTCTCGATCACAAGGACGCCTCCTCGCCACAGACCTGGGACACAATGTAGCGGGGTCTGCCCTTGAGCTCCTCATAGATCCGGGCCACGTAGAAGCCGATGATGCCCAGGCTGATCATGATGAGGCTGCTGGCGATGAGCAGAAGCAGAATAACCGTGGTAAAGCCGCCCAGGGCGTTGCCCATCAGCTTCTGCGCCAGGGACATGACCCCGAAAACCAGGGAAATCCCCAGCATGACGACCCCCAGGATGGTGATGATGTGCAGGGGCGCGGAGGAGAAGGAGCCGATGTTGTTGATGGCGTATTTCACCAGGGAGCGGGTGGACCACTTGCTCTCTCCGGCCACCCGATCCTGAACCCGGTAGCTCACCTCCGCCCGGCGGAAGCCCACCCAGAAGGACAGCGCCCGGAAAAAGACGTTGCGCTCGGGCATCTGGTTGAGGGTGTCTACCACCTTCCGGTCCAGAAGCTTAAAGTCCGAAGAGGAGGCCATGTCCATCTTGGTGGCCCGGCTGATGAGCCGGTAGAAGCTGTTGGCGGCAAAGCGGTGCATGGCGCTCTCCTGCCCCCGGTCCTCCTTGATGCCTTCCACCACCTCGTAGCCCTGCTCCCAGAGCCGGTACATATCCACCAGCTTCTCAGGCGGGTGCTGTAGGTCGCAGTCCAGGATGGCCACGCAGTCCCCCCGGGCCTGCTCCAGCCCGGCGAACATGGCGGCCTCCTTGCCGAAATTGCGGCTGAAATGCAGACCGCGCACCTGACGGTGGGCCTGCGCGGCCGCCTGGATCGCTGGCCAGGTGTGATCCCGGGAGCCGTCGTCCACGAACAGCAGCTCGTGGGCGATGCCCGCCTGCTCCAGAATGCCGATGATGGTCTCGGCGGCCAGGGGGATCATGCTTTCCTCGTTGTATGCGGGTAAGATCACAGACAGCATAGGCGTCTCCTCTCTGCTTGCGGGGACGGGTTTATTTGGTCAGAACAAAGGTTTCGGACAGGCCGTTGGCGTATAGGGGGCGCCAGTCCGTATAGGGGGTGCTGGCGATCAGCGCCGGCAGCATCTGCTCCGGGTCAAAACCGCTGGACCAGAATACGCTTACGTCCACGTAGACAACGCATTCCGCGGCGTCCGCCTGGGCCAGATAACGGTCCAGCGCCGGGGAGTCCGGGTCGCCGGTGATGAAGACCTCGTCGAAGATCAAAAGCTGCAGCAAATCCTGGGTCACCGGAGGGAAGTAATCGTCCGTCAGGTAGACGCAAGGCTCATACCGGTGCTGCTGCACCAGCTTGTCGTACATGTCGTATTCCGGGTACAGGTACTGGGGCGGGTTGTAGCGGGCCGTGTGCAGGGCAAAGGCCAGAATCATCAACAAAGCCGCGGCCTTGCCCAGCCTGGCGTGGGGAAAGGCCCCCAGAGCCTGCTCCAGCAGATACAGCACAAGGCCCACGCCCAGGCACAGGATGGGGGCCAGGTTGTACACGTAGCGCTGATCCATCACCGGGGACAGCAGCGCCGCCAGGATGCAGGTGGGCAGGGCGGGCAGCAGGATCACCAGCCAGGGACACAGGCACAGCTTGCCGTCCCGCCGGGCGGCGCGCAGTTTGCCCAAGGCCGGCAGCAGGGCGATCAGCCCCGCCAGAGCCACCAGAATGGCGGCCTTCAGGCCGTGGCGCAGCTGGGCAAAATAGTAGCGCAGCCGCTGGCCGTACTGGGACAGATCCCGCAGGTTGTCCAGGGCGTTGCCGCCGGAAACCAGCTTGTCGGCAAAGAGCTGATCCAGACAGGCGGGGAAGGCCAGCAGAAGGCAGCCCACGCCCAGAAAGGCGAAGAGGGAAAACAGAACCAGCGACTTGTATTCCCTGCGCAGAAGCGCCCAGAATACATAGGCGGCGCAGAGGAAAAAAGCGTAGAACACAAAGTAATACTGGGTCATCAGCCCCAGAAAAATGCACAGGGCGACGAGGGGATAGTAGAGGAAGCGCCGCGCCTGCAGGAGCTTGGCCGTCAGCAGGGCCAGCAGCAGACTCAGGGCGGTCATCAGCACGTACATGCGGATCATCAGCATGGTGCTCAGCCCCATGACGCTCAGCCCGTAGAGGCCTGTGACGGCGGCGGCGTTGAGCCGACTGCCGCCCAGGGTCCGCGTCAGCCGGTAGAGCAGCAGCAGGCAGGCCAGGTAGATCCCATAGTCCAGCACAAGCCCGGTCCATTTGCTGAACAGGCCGGGGGTCAGGGAGGAGGCGATATTGAACAGCCAATAGTACAAAGGCGGATGCACGTCCGCCGCCTGGTTGTAGACCACGGAGCCGAAATCAAACAGTTCCCCGTCGTTGACGGTCAGATAGTCCAGCAGATCCTGCCGGGTGAGCACCGTGTCCACGAAGCTGTCCCCGCCGCCGATGTTGCTTACGTAAGGGGCGTAGTGGCTGTTGGAGAGACCGTAGGTATAGATTTCGTCGATGAACATACCGGTCTTGCGCAGCGAGAACAGCAGGCAGACCCCGGATACCAGGATCAGCACCAGCAGCAGCGCGCCGTATCGTTCCACAGCCTTTTTCATGGGAGCCTCCCTTGGGTAGAGCTATAATATGTTATTATAATCCAGAGCCCCGCTTTTCGCAAGGATTTTTGCCGCCGAACCGCGGCGTCCGCGGAGGGGACGACAAAGGCCCGCCCCTTGGGGCGGGCCTTTGCTCGCAGTTGGGGGCGGGGAAAGCACGCTTTCCCCGCCCCGACTTTGCTGTCTTACTGGTCACGGGAGGCCAGGTAAGCCTCGATCTTTTCCAGAACGGCGTTCGGATCCAGATCGTGAACGGCACACGCTTCCTCCAGGCTTTCGCTGATGGAGGAGGGACAACCGACACAATGCATGCCGCACTGCATCAGCACGTAGGCGATGCCGGCGTCATACTCCAGCATATCGCCCATGGTGGTGGCTTTCGTGATTTTCACGGTACATCTCCCCCTTTGCATATTTTGGTCAATTACAGTATACACCCGCCATTCCCCGCCGTCAATCGTCCGCGGAAAGAATCAGGAACTTTTTTGAGCATTATGACGGAAAAAAGAATAATCTTTATATTTTTTTTGAGAGAAGAGATAGCAAATTGTAGAAAATTTTGGCGATTTTTGCCATATTGCGAAATAGAGATTTCCGTGATAGTATAAGTATGTATAAAACCAAGTAAAAATGCAAAAAATATCAGGCGGTAAGCCTCCGCAAGGAAAGAGGACAAGAAGATGCATTTGACAAGAAACGAGATCGAAATCATGGATCTGCTGTGGGAGGAAGGTCGTGCTCTGAGCCGGGGAGAGATTCTGGCTTTGTCCAAGGGGAAGAGCTGGATGGACAGCTCTATCCACATTCTGCTTAACAGCATGCTGAAGAAGGGAGCCATCCGAGAAGGGGGCTACCGACGCTGCGGCAAAACCTCCGGCCGTCTGTACGAGGCGGCGCTCAGCTGCGCGGAGTATCATGTGAGCACGCTGCACTCCACCGTGATGGTGCCGACGATGGCGGATCTGATGCGCGCCTATCTGGAGCAGGAGCATCCCACGGCTGCGGCCCTGTCGGCTGCGGAGAAGATTCTCAAGGCGGAAAAGGCCAGCCGGAAACAATTAAAGATCTAAAAAGGGAAGGGCGCCTCACGAGGCACCCTTCCCTTTTTGGCTTGCGAAAAGAAAACGGAGCGGACGACCGCTCCGTTCCCTTATATGGATGAGGACAAAATGAAAAAGATGAAAAACTGTCACTTGCAGTTTCTATGATAGCCGGAAGATGTTTCGGAAGTAACCCAAAAAATATTACATAATTGTTAAATATCGAAGATTTTTCCGTTCTTATGTCCGGTTCAATCCAGGCTTAGATTCCATTGGCAATCCCGGGGCAGGGCGCCGGGCGCGGCGGCGATATAGGGCGCGCCGGCGGGGTCCGCCGTGTTCAGCAGGGCGGTCCCTGCGCCCAGATGGGCGGCCAGAGAGGCGGCCAGACAGCGCCGATCCGCCTCCGGCGGAGCCAGCAGTTCTCGAATCCGGCAGGCCTCGCCGTCCAGATAGGCCGCGGCCACACCGTCGCCCACGGCGAAGAAGCCGCCGCCATAGCTTTTGCATAGACTGTGCTGGTACTGCAGGGCGCGGTCTCCCAGGCGGACGTGGGGCAGGGAGGCCAACATCCGCTCTCGCCAATAACGGTAATCCGTGGCGCTCAGCTCCATGCAGGGCTCCAGAGGCGCGGGGCTGAGGGCTTCCTCCCGGCGATACAAGGCGGGCTCCAGGCCCAAGCTTCGCCGATACCAGGGGAAAAGCGAGGGCTCCGCCGGCTGGGTGCAAAGCAGTTGACAGCCCTGGGCCCGGGCTTCTTCAGCGCAGGCCCGGCTCAGCCGGGCGCCCAATCCGGCGCCGCGGGCCTGGGGCGTCACGGCCACGGCGTAGAGGTAGCCCAGCGGCTTTTTGCCGCCCTGGGGCAGCGCCAGCTCCAGTTCCGTAAGCACATAGGCGGCGCCCAGCAGCGTTCCCGCCCGCTCCGCCAGCAGGCCGAAGCCCATCCCGGGCAGCAGCCGGAAAAAGTCCCCGATCAGCCGCTCCGGGTCAGAGAAGCTTTCCGACCAGAGCCGAGTCAGCGCCGGGCGGTCCTCTGTTTGGATCTTGCGCAGCATGCTATCCATGGCGTATCTCCCTGGCAACATATTTCTCCAACAGGAATTCGGGCTTGTAGCTGAGCTTGGACCGGCGCAGGGCCTCGATGCCCATGTCGTCTTCCCGGTTGATGTAGCGCAGCTCCGGGTGGCGCTGCAGCAGCATCCGGGTCAGCTCCCGGCAGACCATGGGATAGGCGCCGTTGAGGTTGATTTCCGCTTTTTCAAAATGCACGTCAAAGGTGTCCCGGCTGCACATCTCCCCCAGGGAGAAGCCCACGATTTTGCCGTCGGCATACAGGACGCCGCCCTCCAGACCCAGTCGCTCAAAGGCGGCGAAGGCGCGGATGATGGCGTCGTGCTCATAGCTGACGCCCTTCTCCAGCCGCTGGGCGTTTTCCTCTGTCCACAGATCCAGCATATCCAGACAGCCGGGGATCTGCGCCCGGGTCAGGGGTAGGAACTCCCAGTTGTTTTCTGCCTCAAACCGGTTGCAGTGGTTCTTCTTGCCGTGCAGGGCCTTGCCGGAATACGTGGCCAGACGCTCGGCCAGGTAGATGTAGTCAAAGGTATGCTCCTCGGCCTCAAAGGAGAAGCGACCGGGAAAGCTCGCCTCCAGCGCCTCCCGGTGGGCGGACGTGACGCCCCGAAGCACCATGGGATAGCCCTTGGCGGCGGCGTAGTCGGACAGAACGTCTATGGCCGGGGCCAGCGGACCGCTGCCGATGGGATAGACGAAGGCGGGCTGGCCGTCGTAGCGCAGCTTGGTAAGCATCCGGTCGCCGAAGCGGCAGATCAGCTGCCGGTAGTATTTGTCCCAGATGTAGATGTTGCCAAAGTTGTAGTCGGCGCTGGGGCTGTTCTCCGCCAGCACGATTTCGTCCACCCAGCTTTTGTCGCAGAGGGTGGCGTTTCGAAAGCGCAGGTCCGGCAAGGCCGGCCGATCAGATGCGGTCATCGTACAGCTCCGTGCTGTGGCACACAGCGCGGATCTCCTTTCGCAGTAGTCTCAGATCCATAAAGGCCTCCGGCCGCTTGTCCGGATCCCGGAGCAGGGCGGAGGGATGGTAGGTGGCCATGGTGTTGATGCCCCGGAACTGGAACCACTGGCCATGCTGGCGGGTGATGCGAAAGTCCGGGTCCAGCAGGGACTGGGCGGCGATGCGGCCCAGACATACGATGATCCGGGGATTAATCAGTTCCACCTGCCGCACCAGCAGAGGCATGCAGGCGGCCCGCTCCTCCTCCCGGGGATCCCGGTTTCGGGGCGGGCGGCATTTGACCACGTTGGCGATGTAGACCTTGCTTCGGTCCAGGCCGATCAGGGTCAGCATGGTGTCCAGCAGCTTGCCGGCGGGCCCCACAAAGGGTTCGCCCTGCAGATCCTCCTGCTCGCCGGGGCCTTCCCCGATGAACAGGATCTCCGCATCCTGGCGGCCTACGCCGAAGACCATGTTGCTTCGACCTTCGCACAGGGCGCAGGCATGGCAGGCTTCACAGTCTGCCTTGAGTTTTTCCCAGCTGTCTTCCATGTGTCCTCTCCCTATTCCTCATCCCGGCTGGCCAGGATCAACAGCAGCTCCCGCCGGTTGTTGGCGGGGTATTCCATCACGTAGTCCAGCAGGAAGTTGAGCATATCGCCCAGCTCCCGGCCGCGCAGACCCAGAGCCGTCAGGTCTTCGCCGGTGACGGCCAGATGCCGCAGGGAAAAACATTCCCCGCTTTTGAGCACCGTGTGCAGCGCCCGGTAGCAGCCGTCCCCTTGGAAAGCGTCAAAGCAGCGGGCCGCGCAGCTGACCGTATCTACCCCGTAGCGGCGCAGAAGCCGCTTCCATTCCAGGGGCGTCTCCGGCGGCGGCTGGCGCAGCAGGGCGGCCACGTCGGCGCACAGATGCCCCGTGCGCTTGTCCAGCCGCAGGGCGTCCGCAAAA
>CACZSJ010000147.1 GCA_902783825.1 Oscillospiraceae bacterium
ACATGATGAAGGAATTGAATTTACTAATCGTTTAGAGAATGAAAATGTTGATGTAGTGCTTTATGAAGTAGAGGGGGCATGTCACGGTTTTGAAGACGTGCTAAATAGCGATCTTTTACATAAATGCATTGATCGTCGAGTAAGATGGATTAAAGAACAATTTTCATAGCACAAACTTGAATTTGTCGAGCTGCACCACACCCAACGTAAATGCACCCCGCCCTTGAAAAATGCACCCCGGGCAGCGCAAAATGCACCCTACCCTGAACCCCGGGGTGCATTTGGTATCACAATCAGCGTTATTGCCCACGTCGTCGCAAGCTGCATATCGCTTGCGACGACTTTTTATGCTTTGCGTCAAAAGTCATCTCGCGCTCATTCCGCTGCTTCTCCTCTCCGCAAAAAGTCCCGCTCGGCTCGCCTGTTCGCTTGTAAACGTGCTCACAACGGCTCGCTGTCGCTAGCAATTTTTTGCGGTTTTACGAGAGTTCAGCTTCGTCCGCTGAAAACCCGAAATATCTTTTTTTGTCGTCCATAGACATATTGAAAATGGAGCTGATACGTTTGTATCGGCTCCATTTTTCTGCGCTTTCCTTGATTCTTTTCGCCGCTTTACGCAGTCTGGCCGATCCTTGACAATTTTCGCAAGTGTGCTAAAGTAAGAAAAAAGAACTCTCCGGAGGAAAGAATATGATGGAAAACGTGGAAGCCTTTTTTGCCCTTTACCGGAGCAACGAACAGCTGCGCCAGCGGGTGCTGGAGGCGGAGGCCCTGTATCCGGGCAGCCTGGAAATTCGGGAGTCGGTAGCGGAGGCGGTGCTGCTGCCTATCGCCCGGGATCTGGGGCTGCCCTTTACCCTGCAGGAGCTGCGGGCCTACGAGACGCGGATCAAGCTGCGCAGCATCAAGCCGGACGTACCCATCGACGAAAACGAGCCGATTGACGACGATCCGGTGGTGTATTGGCTGCTGGACCGAGGCTGGCAGTTCAATGCCCCAACGCCTCAGGGAAACGAAGGATAGCATAGCGGAAAAGAGAAGCGACGACCTGCTGGTCGTCGCTTCTGTGTTCAATTCTTCAGGCTGTGCAGCGGAGCGGGGATTCTGCCGCCACGCGCCACAAATTCCGCGGCAGAGCCGGGGTGGAGGGCAATCACCGGCGCGCTGCCCAGCAGGCCGCCGAAATCGATCCGCTGACCCACGGTTTTGCCGATGGCCGGGATGAGCCGCACGGCGGTGGTTTTGCCGTTGACCACGCCGATGGCCGCCTCGTCCGCCAGAATGGCCGACAGCGTCTCCGCCGAGGTGTCGCCCGGCACGGCGATCATGTCCAGTCCCACCGAGCAGACGCAGGTCATGGCTTCCAGCTTGTCGATGCTCAGGGAGCCCGATTCCACCGCGGCGATCATGCCGGCATCCTCGGAGACGGGGATGAACGCGCCGGACAGGCCGCCCACATGGGACGAGGCCATGACGCCCCCTTTTTTGACCGCATCGTTGAGCAAGGCCAGGGCGGCGGTGGTCCCGTGGGTACCGCACTGTTCCAGCCCCATGATTTCCAGAATCTCGGCCACGCTGTCTCCCACCGCCGGCGTGGGCGCCAGGGACAGGTCCACCACGCCGAAGGGAACATCCAGGCGGCGGGAAGCCTCCTGGGCAACCAACTGCCCCATGCGGGTGATTTTAAAAGCGGTGCGCTTGATGGTCTCCGCCACCACGTCAAAGGGTTGGGCCTGGCAGGCTTTCAGGGCTTGGGCCACCACGCCGGGGCCGGAGACCCCTACGTTGATGACACACTCCGGCTCGCCTATGCCATGGAAGGCGCCGGCCATGAAGGGATTGTCCTCCACCGCGTTGGCAAAGACCACGAGCTTTGCGCAGCCCATGGGGTCACGCTCTGCCGTCTGGCGAAGGATGCGGCCCATGAGGGCCACAGCGTCCATGTTGATGCCGGCGCGAGTGGAGGCCACATTCACGCTGCCGCAGACCAGATCGGTTTCCGTCAGCGCCTGTGGCAGCGAGTGAATCAGTCGCAGGTCACTGTCGGTAAAGCCTTTGTGCGCCAGCGAGGAAAAGCCGCCGATGAAATTGACACCCACCGCCTTGGCAGCCCGATCCAGGGTCAGGGCCAGCGGCGTGTAATTGTCCTCCCGGCAGCTGGCGGCCACCAAGGAGATGGGGCTGACGGAAAGGCGTTTGTTGACGATGGGAATACCAAACTCCCGCTCAATGGCGCTGACGGTATCCACCAGCTTCTCTGCCCGGCGGCAGATTTTTTCATAGATCCGTTGGCAGCAGATCTGCATGTCCCGATCGGCACAGTCCAAAAGGCTCAGGCCCATGGTCACGGTGCGCACATCCAGATGCTGCTGGTCGATCATCTCAATGGTCTGCAGGATCTCGCTGCTGTTCATCAGATAACTCATAGGCGCGCCTCAAATCCGATGCATGGCTTCAAAAATATCCTGCCGCTGGATGTGGATATCCAGAGCGCGTTCCGCGCCCTTATCCCGCAGCTCCTGAGCCAACTGGTCAAAGGAGAGGGGACAGTCTGCCAGATCCACCAGCATGATCATGGCGAAGTATTCCTGCATCAGGGTCTGGCTGATGTCCACGATGTTGATGTCCCGCTGGGCGAGCAGGGAAGTGACGTAGGCGGTGATGCCTTTGGAATCTTTGGCAAACACACTGACGATTGCTTTCATAGGCGTCTCCTTTAATGGATGGAATGCTACCATTATACTTGAATGAGAGGGAAAATCAATAGGTTGCCCGGGATTGCAGAAAAATGGGGAATGTATTATAATAACAACATTGTGGGAAACGCCCCTCTCGGAAGGAGAAAACCATGCTGGATCGCTATGGACGGAGCATTACCTATCTGCGCGTGTCGGTGACGGAGCTGTGCAATCTGCGCTGCCGCTATTGCATGCCTGCGGACGGGATAAAAAAGAAGGATCACGAGAACATGCTCAGCGAGGAGGAGTTGATCCGCGCCCTGCGGGTGGCGGCCTCCTGCGGAATCCGCAAGCTGCGCATCACCGGCGGGGAGCCGCTGGTGAAAAAGAACATCATCTCCATCTGTCAGCAGGCTGCTGCGGTGGAGGGGATCGAAGAGCTGTGCATCACCACCAACGGTCTGCTGCTGCCCCAATTGGCGGCGCCCCTGCGTCAGGCGGGCGTGAGCCGGATCAACATGAGTCTGGACACGCTCGACCCGGACAAGTACCGCTACATTTCCCGGGTGGGCAGTCTGGAACAGGCCTTGGCCGGCCTGGAGGCAGCGCTGGCTGTTGGCTTTGAAAAGATCAAGATCAACACCGTGCTGATCGGCGGCTTCAACGATGAGGAAATCCCCGACCTGGCGGAGCTGACCCGGCGCTATCCCATCGATTTGCGGTTTATCGAGCTGATGCCCATGTACGACAGCGGGGATTTCGGGCCGGAGGCCTTTATTCCCTGTGCCAGCGTGCTGGATCGGCTGCCGGAGGCGGAACAGGCGGAGCAGGACGGCGGCGTGGCCAAGCTTTACCGCCTGCCTGGAAGCCAGGGAAACATCGGGTTGATCAGCCCTGTGAGCGCGCACTTCTGCGCCGAATGCAACCGTCTGCGGCTCACCGCCGACGGGAAGCTGAAGCCCTGTCTGCACGCCCCGACGGAATACAGCATCAAAGGGCTGGACGAAGAGGGGATGCGCCGCCAGTTTGAGGCGGCCATTCTCGGCAAGCCCCAGTGGCATGGAGAGCTTTCCGCAACCAGCAGGAGTCAGGCGGGGCGGAATATGAACCAGATAGGAGGATAGGGCCGTGGCGGAGGATTTTAGCCATTTCAACGAGGAAGGCCGGGCAAAAATGGTGGACGTGGGCGAGAAGCCCGAAAGCGTCCGCAGGGCGGTGGCCGCCGGTCGCGTGCTGGTCAACCGGAAGACCTTTGCGCTGATCCAAAGCGGCGGCATGAAGAAGGGCGACGTGCTGACGGTGGCGCAGGTGGCCGGGGTCATGGGCGCCAAGCAGACGCCGGCGCTGATTCCCATGTGCCATCCGATTTTGATCCACGGGGTGGATCTGTCCCTTTCCCTGTGTCCCGAGCGACTTTCCGTGGAAATCCGCGCCGAGGTGCGCTGCGACGGGCGCACCGGTGTGGAGATGGAGGCCCTGACAGCGGTGAGCATCGCGGCGCTGACTGTCTATGATATGTGCAAGGCCGTGCAGAAGGATATGGTCATCAGCGACATCCGGCTCTTGTCCAAAAGCGGCGGCGTCCACGGATCCTTCGAGAGGGGAGAAGAGCCATGAACAAACAGGAAATCACCGCGCTGCTGCGGCAGGTTGCCGCAGGGGAGCTTCCGGTGGAGGAGGCGGTGCTGCAACTGAAAATGCAGCCCATCCGCGAGGTGGACGAATACGCCAAGGTGGACATGCACCGCGGCCTGCGGCAGGGAACGCCGGAGATCATCTACGGCGCCGGCAAAACCAGGGAGCATATTCTGGGCATTGCCAGGACCATGCTGGAAAACGGACAGAAGACCGTTCTGATCACCCGCATCAGCCGGGAGACGGCGGACTATGTGGCGCAGAGGCTGCCGCTGCGGTATAACGAACAATCCCGCACGGGCCTGATCGGGGACGTGCCCCAGCCGGATGGCAAGGGCAAGATCGTGGTCGCCACCGGCGGCACCAGTGATATCCCAGTGGCGGAAGAAGCGGCGGTCACCGCCGAGGCGCTGGGCAATACGGTGGTGCGGCTGTACGATGTGGGCGTGTCCGGGATTCATCGGCTTCTCAGCCACATGGAGGACATTATGAGCGCTCGGGTCATCGTGGCGGTGGCCGGGATGGAAGGGGCGCTGCCCAGCGTGATCGGCGGTCTGGCGGACTGCCCGGTGATTGCCGTGCCCACCAGCGTGGGCTACGGGGCGTCGCTGGGCGGCGTCGCGGCGCTGCTGAGCATGCTTAACTCCTGCGCCAGCGGCGTA
>CACZSJ010000148.1 GCA_902783825.1 Oscillospiraceae bacterium
GCGGGATCTTCTTCAGCAACTTCCTCTTCTTCCTTCTTGGCCATTTCCTGGGCTTTGTTGATGGCCTTGATAATAGAAAAGATTACCAGAGCCACAATCAGGAAGTTCACAATGGCGCCCAGCAGGGTGCCCAGGCCGAGAATCACGGCTTCACTGGTTTCTGTGGCTTCCCGCAGCGTGATGTTCAGCGCATCGGTATTGGGGCTGTTGAAGGCGTAGGCCAGCAGGGGAGTGATGACGTTTGTGACCAGCGCGGTGGTGATGGCGCCGAAGGCGCCGCCGATGATGACGCCGATGGCCATATTCATCGCGTTGCCGCGGGCAATGAAGGTTTTGAATTCATTCAGAAAGTTTTTCATTTTGAACCTCTCTTTTGCATTATTTATTTGGAACGAGCACGGTTGTGCCGCCCATGTACGGAGTTAAAACGGCGGGAATGGTGACGCTGCCGTCGGGCTGGAGGTGGTTTTCCAGGAAGGCGATGAGCATTCTGGGAGGGGCGACAACGGTGTTGTTCAGCGTATGAGGCAGATACAGTTTTCCATCCTCGCCTCTGACGCGGATTTTCAGCCGACGGGCCTGAGCATCTCCCAGATTGGAGCAGGAGCAGACCTCAAAGTATTTCTTCTGCCGGGGAGACCAGGCTTCTATGTCGCAGGATTTGACCTTCAAATCGGCCAGATCGCCGGAGCAGCATTCCAATTGCCGAACGGGAATTTCCAAAGATTGGAATAGCTCCACCGAATACTGCCACATTTTTTCGTACCAGGCCATGGAGTCCTCCGGCTTGCAGACCACGATCATTTCCTGCTTTTCAAACTGATGGATCCGGTATACGCCCCGTTCTTCAATGCCGTGGGCGCCCTTTTCCTTGCGGAAACAGGGGGCATAGCTGGTCAGGGTCTGAGGCAACTGGTTTTCCGGAAGAATCTGGTCGATGAATTTTCCGATCATGGAATGCTCGGAGGTGCCGATCAGATAGAGATCCTCCCCTTCGATTTTGTACATCATGGAGTCCATATCAGTCTGGCTCATAACGCCTTCCACCACATTGCCGTGGATCATAAAAGGCGGGATGCAGTAAACAAAGCCCTTCTGAATCATGAAGTCCCGGGCGTAGGCCAGCACCGCGGAGTGCAGGCGGGCAATATCGCCCATCAGATAATAGAAACCGTTTCCGGAGACGCGACCTGCAGCGTCCATATCCACACCCTGGAAGCGCTCCATGATCTCCGTGTGGTAGGGGATCTCAAAATCAGGGATCAGGGCCTCGCCAAACCGCTGCACTTCCACGTTGGCGCTGTCGTCGGGGCCGATGGGGACGGAGGGATCAATGATGTTGGGGATGCTGAGCATGATGCTGCGAATGCGGGCGGCGCACTCGTCCTCCAGCTGCTCCAACTGGGCGAGCCGCTGATCATTTGCCTTGACCGCCGCCATGTTGGCGTCGATTTTGGCCTGAATGGCGGCTTTTTCCTCCTCGGCTGCTTTTTTCAGCTGGCCGAACAGGGGGCCGTTTGCTTTGCTCAGCTGATTGCGAGAAGCCCGCAGTTCGCTGGCTTCGGTGATGGCCGCGCGGTTTTTCGCGTCCAGCTCCAAAACCTCGTCCACCAAGGGCAGCTTGGCGTCTTGAAACTTCTTTTTGATATTCTCCCGAACCAAATCGGGATGCTCTTTGACAAATTTGATATCCAGCATATTCTCTACTCCATCACGTTCTGTATTTAGGACTTTTGAAAGCCCCGGCGGAGGGCGTCAATCAGCGTCTCCCGATCCTCTGGGCCGTAAAAATAGAGCTCCAGCCGTCCGCCCCGGCGGTTCTCCACCAATTGTACCTTGCGTCCGAGCAGCGCGGACAGCTCGTTGGACAGCTCGGCGGCATAGTCCACCAGATCCTCTCCGTGGGCGTCTGGGGTCGAGGAAGAGGTCTCGTTCACAATTTTCCCGACCAGCAGCTCGGTCTTTCGGACGGAGAGTGCCTTTTTCATCACCAGCTGCGCCGCCTCCAGCTGCCGTGCAGCGCTGGGAATCGACACCAGGGCGCGTGCGTGTCCGGCGGACAGCTCGCCGCGTTCTACCAGCTCCATGACCGGAGGTGCGAGCGTCAGCAGGCGCAGGGCGTTGGCGATTGCCGGACGGGAGCGGCCCACGCTGTGGGCGGTCTCTTCCTGGGAAAGACCGAAATCATCCATTAAAGAGCGATAGCCGCGAGCCTCTTCAATGGGGTTTAGATCCTCCCGCTGCAGGTTTTCCACCAGCGCCAATTCAGCCACCCGCCGGTCGTCGGCCTCGATGACACGGACAGGCACCTCTGCCAGCCCGGCCAGCCGCGAGGCGCGCCAACGGCGCTCGCCGGCGATGATCTGATAATAGCCGCTATCCAGCTTTCGTACCAGGATCGGCTGAATCAGCCCGTACTGCGCGATGGAGTCCGCCAAATCCCGGAGCGCCTCTTCATCAAAATAGCCGCGCGGCTGATCTGCGCGAGGCTCCACCTTGCCAATGGGCAGATGCAGCAGCTCGGAGGAATCGTCCGCTTCGCCGCCGCCAAAGAGAATGTCCAGGCCGGTGCCCAGACCCTTTTTATCCTTTGCCATAAGGCCTCCTTATCTGCATCGGGAACAAAACTCTTCCGCAAGGGCCATATAAGCCCGGCTTCCCTTGTTGTTTTTGTCGTAAATCACACCAGGCTGCCCGTGGCTGGGCGCCTCGGAGAGGCGTACGCTCCGAGGGATGACCGTCTGATAGACCTTGTCTCCCAGATGCCGCCGCAGCTCATTTGCCACCTGCTGCGTCAGGTTGGCCCGGGCGTCGTACATGGTCAGCACGATGCCCTCTACCTGCAGCGCCCGGTTCAGCCGCCGGCTGCACAGCTTGATGCTGGTCATCAGGTCGGCAATGCCCTCCAGGGCGTAATACTCGCACTGCATGGGAACCAGAACGCCGTCGGCGGCCACAAGCGCGTTGACCGTCAGCAGCTCCAGGGAAGGGGGGCAGTCGATCAAAATGTAATCGTAATCGCTGTAAAGCCGCTGCAGCGCGTCCTTGAGGATGAATTCCCGCCGCTCTTTTTCAATCAGCTCCACGGAGGCGGCGGCCAACTCCTTGTTGGCGGGAATCACGTCGCCATAGGGGGTGGAGCAGACACAGTCCTCCGGCAGAGCCCCATGAATCAACAGGTCGTAGGTGTTGGGTCGGGTCGCCTTGGGGACGCCCATGCC